>JALWTZ010000433.1 GCA_026993285.1 Lysobacterales bacterium
GCAAGACCAGCCGATACTGGAACACCTGTGCGGCAGCCGTGGGGAGAATGCGCAATTCATGGACGGCCAGACCGGGGTTTTGCACGCTTTCGGCCATGAGGTTGTTGAAAAACAGCAACTCGTTATGTGCCTGATCCAGTTGCCGATTCACCTCCGCCATCTGCTGGCGCAGATCCTGGATGGCGGCTGCACGGACTTTCTCCTGCTGTTGCAGGTCGATATTCTCTTCCCGGTAACGCTGGTTGTCCTGTTCCAGCCGATCCACCTGCAGCGACAGGGTACGGACCTGCTGGCGCAAGGCTTGCAGCTGAGCCGAGTGGTAGAACCAGCCCAGCCCCCAGCCGGAGAGAAACAGCAGCAGCGCCAGTCCATAGAGGCCCAGCCTGCGCCGGCGCACGGCTTCCGGGCGATGGGGCTTGACCACGAACTTCATCGCTTGCCCCGCATGGCTTGCAGCTGGCGACGGGATTTCTTGTCCGGGCGATGGTCCGGCGCCGGGCGGCTGTGGTATTCCATGCGCCGCAGGGCCTGTTCCCGCTCCCGCCGCTGGCGGCTTTCTGCCGTTTCCTCGTACAGGGTTTGCGCAACTTTTGCGGGGCCGCGTTGTTCTGAAAGCGCCAGTACCCGTACGGTAAAACGCTCCAGGTTACGCTGGATTTCCAGCATTTCTCCACCCTTGAGCAGCTTGGCCGCCTTGGCCCGCTGGCCATCACAGTGCACCTTGCCGCCGTCCACGGCCGCCCGGGCCAGGGCGCGCGTCTTGAAAAAACGCGCCGCCCACAGCCACTTGTCCAGCCGCACACTTTCTGTCGCGGTCATTCAGGCCACTCCGGGTATGCACATGGGCGGCATTGTAGCAGGGCGCCGGAAGCCTGTGCCGGCCCGCGCGCCCTGCCCCGCCGTGATGCACGCGGGTTTACTCGCCGCTGTCGGTCGCCTCGCCACGGTTCAGTTGCAGCAGGATGCGGTTCATGCGCCGCACGAAACCGGCCGGGTCGTCCAGCTGCCCGCCTTCGGCCAGCAGGGCCTGTTCAAACAGCAGGTGGGCCCATTCGGCAAATTCGGCGGTGTCTTCCAGCCCCTTCATGCGTTGCAGCAGCGGGTGCAGCGGGTTGATTTCCAGCCGCGGCTTGCTGGCGGGCATGCCGTGGCCGGCCTGCTGCAGCAGTTTCTGCATGTGTACGGCCATTTCGTGCTCGTCCAGCATCAGGCAAGCCGGGGAATCTTCCAGCAGATGACTGACCTTGACCTCGCTGACCTTGTCTTCCAGCGCCTGCTGAATGCGCTCGGGCAGGTCGTCGGCGGCCTTTTCACGCGCCTCGCGCTCGGCCTTGTCCTTTTCGTCTTCCAGCTTGCCCAGATCCACTTCACCCTTGGCGATGGACTGGAAGGGCTTGCCCTCGTACTCGCGGAAGTAACCCATCATCCACTCGTCCACCCGGTCGGTGAGCAGCAACACTTCGATGCCCTTCTTGCGGAAAGCCTCCAGGTGCGGGCTGTTGACAGCTGCCTGCCAGCTGTCGGCGGTCAGGTAGTAGATTTTTTCCTGCTCCGGCTTCATGCGCGAGAGGTAGTCATCCAGCGAGACCGTTTGTGCGTCGTCACTGTTATGCGTGCTGGCAAAGCGCAGCAGCTTTGCAATCTTGCCCTGGTTGGAAATGTCCTCCACGATGCCTTCCTTGAGCACCTCGCCGAAATTGTTCCAGAAGGTGGCGTATTTTTCCGCATCGTCTTTCGCCAGCTTGGCCAGCATGTCCAGCACCCGCTTGATGATGCCGGCACGGATGGATTTCACCAGCTTGTTCTCCTGCAGAATCTCGCGGGAGACATTCAGCGGCAGGTCGTCGGAATCCACCACCCCGCGCACGAAGCGCAGGTACATGGGCAGCAGTTGTTCGGCCGCGTCCATGATGAATACCCGGCGCACATAGAGCTTGAGCCCCTTGCGGCCTTCATCCCGGCTCAGGAACAGGTCGAAGGGAGCCTTTTCCGGCACATACAGCAGGGTGGTATAGCTCTGGTTGCCTTCCACCCGGTTGTGCGACCAGAGCAGCGGGTCGGAAAAATCATGGCTGACATGCTTGTAGAATTCCTTGTATTCCTCGTCCTTGATTTCATTCTTGGGCAAGGTCCACAGGGCCCTGGCCTCGTTGACCACTTCCCATTCGTCATCGGCATCCTCCTCGCCGCGCTTGCGCATTTCGATGGGGAAGCCGATGTGGTCGGAATAACGGTGGATGATGTCGCGCAAGCGGAAATCATCGAGAAAGTCCTTGTCTTCCTCGCGCAGGTGGAGAATCACCTCGGTGCCCCGGTCGGCCTTTTCCGCGGGCTCCAGGGTAAACTCGCCCTGGCCGTTCGATTCCCAGCGCCAGGCCTCGTCGCTGCCGGCCCGGCGGCTGATCAGGGTCACCCGGTCGGCAACAATGAAGGCGGAATAAAAGCCCACGCCGAACTGGCCGATGAGCTGGGTGTCGGCCTTCTGGTCGCCGGTGAGGGATTCGAGGAACTTGCGCGTGCCGGAACGGGCAATGGTGCCGATGTTGTCGATGATTTCTTCCCGGCTCATGCCGATACCGGTGTCGCGGATGCTCAGGGTACCGGCATCCTTGTCGAAATCCACCCGAATCTTCAGTTCGGGCTGGTCGCCATAGAGCGACTCGTCGGCCAGGGCCTCGAAACGCAGCTTGTCGCAGGCATCCGAGGCGTTGGAAATCAGTTCACGCAGAAAGATCTCCTTGTTGGAGTAGAGGGAATGGATCATCAGATCCAGTATCTGGCGGGCTTCCGTCTGGAAGGCATGGGTTTCTTTCTGCTGCTTGAGATCTGAGCTTTCCACTGTCATCGCTTCCTCGTTGGCGGTTTGGAACTGCCCCTACAGATGAGGGCGGGGCCACGGCTTTTCAAGCACGCAGGCCGCGGGGCATTGAAAAGAAATCAATGGTAAAATCAGCGGTTTGTCCTTGCGAAGCAGCAGGCTTGTCATGGAATCCATACGCATACGCGGCGCGCGCACCCATAATCTGGCCAACATCGACGTGGACCTGACCCGGGACCAACTGATCGTGATTACCGGCCTGTCCGGCTCCGGCAAGTCCTCCCTGGCCTTCGACACCATCTATGCGGAGGGCCAGCGCCGCTATGTGGAATCCCTTTCCGCCTACGCGCGCCAGTTTCTCTCCATGATGGAAAAGCCGGATGTGGACCACATCGAAGGGCTGTCGCCGGCCATTTCCATCGAGCAGAAATCCACCTCCCACAACCCCCGTTCCACCGTGGGCACCATTACCGAAATCTACGACTACCTGCGCCTGCTCTACGCGCGGGTGGGCACGCCCCGCTGCCCGGAGCACGCGGTGGAGCTGGCAGCGCAGACCGTCAGCCAGATGGTGGACCAGGTGCTGGCCCTGCCCGCTGACCGGCGTTACATGCTGCTGGCCCCCATGATTCGCGGCCGCAAGGGGGAGCATGTGCAGCTGTTCGACCAGTTGCGCGCCCAGGGCTTTGTGCGGGTGCGGGTGAACGGTGAGGTGATGGATCTGGACCAGGTGCCGGAACTGGAACTGCGCAAGAAGCACCATATCGAGGCGGTGGTGGACCGCTTCCGCATTCGCGAGGATCTGCAGCTTCGGCTGGCGGAATCCTTCGAAACCGCCCTGCGGCTGGCCGACGGCCTGGCCATGGTCATGGACATGGACGACCCACAAGCCGAGCCACTGCTCTTTTCCGCCCGTTTTTCCTGCCCGCACTGCGGTTACAGCCTGGAAGAACTGGAACCTAGGCTGTTTTCCTTCAACAACCCCGCCGGCGCCTGCCCGGAATGCGATGGCCTGGGGCTGACCCGCTTTTTCGACCCGGAACGGGTGGTACAGCACCCGGAGCTGAGTCTGGCCACCGGTGCCATTCGCGGCTGGGACCGGCGCAACGCCTTCTACTACCAGATGTTGATGGCCCTGGCCAAACATTATGATTTCGACCTGGAAACGCCCTTTCAGGAACTGCCCGAGGCCATTCGCCAGGTCATTCTCTACGGCAGCGGTGAGGAGAACATCCGCTTCCGCTACCTCAACGACCGCGGCGGGCGCTACGAAAAGGTCAAGCCCTTTGAAGGCATCATTCCCAATCTGGAACGCCGTTACCGCGAGACGGAATCCTCGCTGGTGCGGGAGGAAATGAACAAGTACATCAGCCAGAAGGCCTGTGACCACTGCCAGGGTGAACGGCTGAACGAAGCGGCCCGCCATGTGTTTGTGCAGGGCGTAAACCTGCCGCAGGTCACCGCCCTTTCCATCGAGGACGCGCTGGCGCATTTCCAGCAACTGACCCTGCCGGGCTGGCGCGGGGAGATCGCCGGCAAGATTCTCAAGGAGATCCGCGAACGGCTGCAGTTCCTGGTGAATGTGGGGCTGGATTATCTCACCCTGGACCGCCAGGCCGACAGCCTCTCCGGCGGCGAGGCCCAGCGCATCCGCCTGGCCAGCCAGATCGGCGCCGGCCTGGTGGGCGTGATGTATGTGCTGGACGAGCCTTCCATCGGGCTGCATCAGCGCGACAACGACCGCCTGTTGAAAACCCTGTTCCACCTGCGTGATCTGGGCAATACCGTCATCGTGGTGGAACACGACGAGGATGCCATCCGCTCCGCCGACCATGTGCTGGACATCGGCCCCGGTGCCGGCAGCCACGGGGGGCGCATCGTGGCCCAGGGCAAGCCGGAAGACATCGAAAAACACCCGGAATCCATTACCGGCGCCTTTCTCTCCGGGCGCAGGCACATTCCCGTGCCTGAACGCACTCCGGCCCCGCCGGAAGCACGCTGGTTCCATCTGCGCGGCGCGCGGGGCAACAACCTGAAATCGGTGGACCTGGCCCTGCCCGCCGGGCTGTTTACCTGCATCACCGGCGTTTCCGGCTCGGGCAAGTCCACCCTGATCAACGATACGCTCTACCGGCTGGCGGCGCGTGAACTGAACCGGGCCAGCAGCCAGCCGGCCCCCTTCGACCGCTACGAAAACCTGGATCTGTTCGACAAGGTGGTGGATATCGACCAGAGCCCCATCGGCCGCACGCCCCGTTCCAATCCGGCCACCTATACCGGCCTGTTCACCCCCATACGCGAGCTGTTTTCCGGCACCCAGGAAGCCCGTTCACGCGGCTACAAGCCCGGTCGCTTCAGCTTCAATGTCAAGGGCGGGCGCTGCGAGGCCTGCCAGGGCGATGGCGTGATTCGGGTGGAAATGCATTTTCTGCCAGACATCTATGTACCCTGCGATGTCTGCAAGGGGCAACGCTACAACCGGGAAACCCTGGATATTCGCTACAAGGGCAGGAACATTCACGAAGTGCTGCAGATGACGGTGGAAGAAGCGGTGGAATTCTTCCACGCCGTACCGGCCATTCACCGCAAGCTGGAAACGCTGATGGACGTGGGGCTCAGCTACATTCAACTGGGCCAGAACGCCACCACCCTTTCCGGCGGCGAGGCCCAGCGGGTCAAACTGGCCAAGGAGCTTTCCAAGCGTGATACCGGCAGCACCCTCTATATTCTCGACGAACCCACCACCGGCCTGCATTTCCACGATATCGAGCAACTGCTGGCGGTGCTGCACCGCCTGCGTGATCACGGAAATACCGTGGTGGTTATCGAGCACAACCTGGATGTCATCAAGACCGCGGACTGGATCGTGGATCTGGGCCCGGAAGGCGGAGCCAAGGGTGGGGAGATCCTGATCGCCGGCACACCGGAGGAAGTGGCCGCCTGCCCGCGCTCCCACACCGGCCGCTTCCTCCGGCGCATGCTGCCGGCACTGGCGGAAACGGCCTGAAGGCCTTGCCTCCCCTCAGGGAGCGGGTTCCTCCACCACCCGCTTTTCCAGATAGGCCCGGCCCTGTTCCATGATGCGCACAAAGGCCGCTTCATCCTGGCTGCGAATACTTCGCAACAGTTGTGCCAGCGCCTGTTCCAGCCCCTGCAGGGCCTCTTCCCGGTAATCGTTCAGCGTCTGGATTTCAAAGTAGAGATGGGGGTTTTCTCCCGCCACCCGGGAAGCCACCGCCAGTTGCTGGTCGAAAGTGGTACTGGACATGCGCGCCAGCTTGTCCGCCGACTCGCCGCTTTCGGCCAGGGTAGAAAAAAACAGGATGTTGATGGCATGGGAAATGCCCAGCACATAGGCAATCAGCCGGTCGTGCTCTTCCAGGCCCATGTCCACCTGCACCGCCATGGTGGAACGGAACAGTTCATGGGTGACGGCATTGGCCCGCTCACAACCCAGATCGATGAAAATCACATGCTTGCCGGAAAGCAGCTGGGCATCCGGGCCAAACATGGGGTGAATGGAACTGACCTGGCAGCCAGCCGCCTTCAAGGCCAGCAGGCCCTCGCGCACCGGGCTTTTCAGCGAAGCCAGATCGAAGACCACGCCTGCCGGCTTGCGTTCGGCCAGTTGCAGCAAAATTTCCCCGCTGGCCTTCAGCGGCGCGGCCACCACGATCAGGTCGTGGTCCAGCTCCAGTGCCTGCCAGTCACTTGCTACCCCTGCCTGGCCCGCTCCGGCCGGGTCGGCCACCTCAACCTGATAACCCTGGTTACCGAGAAAGGCAGCAAACCAGCGCCCCAGCTTGCCCAGGCCGCCGATCACCAGCGCCCGCCGGCCACTGCCACTGCCCTGAGCCATGACCATTTCCTGTTCCTGCCGGGTGAGCGAGGAGCGAATCAACAGCTGCATCAACTGCTCGGCCACCTGCGGCGGCAGGCCGAAACGTTCCGCGTTGGCGCGGGCGGTGTCGATGACCACCTTCTCCCGCTGATAATCCCGCGTGCCCCGCCCCTGGCGTATCTTGCTCTGCCCGATCTCCCCCACAATACGCTGCCGCTCGGCCGCCAGCCGGATCAACTCGGTATCCAGCCCGGTCAAACGCGCACGCAGTTTTTCCAGTTCTTCTTGCATGAGATGACATCACCCTTGGCTCTGAAACCAACAGAGTGTAGTGCATCCGTCGAGTGCCTCAATATGCAGTTGTCGATAGCAAGCCCATAGGGCTCTTCAGGAGCAAATGCAAAAAAATTACACTTCTGCACTTTTATATATCTATAGATAAAACAAACAGTTATGGTGCAACTTGTGATCGACATCTCTTTTCCAGGATCTCCATACTTTTATGATCGCGAGGAATTTGCCAAGGAAAAGCTCCGATGTCTCTTTTCGCACGCCATGTTCTCAACCGCCTGAGCTTTGGACCCACAACCAGCAGCATGAATGCATTTCAGAATGCAGGTAGTACCGATAGCCAGCGGTTGCAAAATTGGCTCAACGACCAACTGAACTGGCAAGCGGTCAGTGACACCAGTTTTCAGAATCAGCTCAATCAACATTCCTACCAAACGTTGAACTGGCCTCTTGCCACTGCCTGGAACAACCTGCGAACCAACCGTGCCGATGGCGTGGATTACCGTATGGCCAATCGGGAAGCCGTGCGTTTCAAGCTGGCCAGGGCCGTGCACAGCAATCGACAGTTGCTGGAAGTGTTGGCGGATTTCTGGCACGACCATTTTTCCCTTAATGGCTGGGATGGCTACGCCATCTACACCCTGGTCAGTTGGGACCGGGATGTGATTCGCCCGGACAATAACCCGAATCGTACTGGCCATATCTTTGGCAATTTCCGCAAGATGCTGGAACTGTCTAGCCAGCACCCGGCCATGCTCTACTACCTGGACAATTACATCAACACCAACAACAGCCCCAATGAGAACTACGCTAGGGAAATCATTGAGCTGCATACCCTGGGTGCCATGCACTATGTCAGCCTGGGTAACCCAAATTCCATTCCCCGCATCACGGTCAATCTGCCCTGGGGCCCCGGCGGCAGTGATATCGCCGTGGACATCGCGGAAAACTATGTGGATGACGATATCTACGCCGCCATGCGCATGCTCACCGGCTGGAAGGTCAAGGACAACGAGAACAACGAATCTTCCAACTTTGAAAATACTGGCGAGTGGTACTTCTACGAAACCTGGCACGACAAATTTGAAAAAACCATTCTGGGCTATCACTGGCTCAGTTTCGAACCCGCGCCGGCAGATATCTACCAGTTTCTTGACCTGATCGGTTATCACCCCGGTACGGCCCTGCATATTGCCAGCAAACTGTGCCGCCGTTTTGTATCTGAAAGCGCTGCGGACCTGGCCGGTATCCAGCCTGGAGACCTGTTGCAGACACCGGCACCCAACGAACCACTGGTTTTGCGCGTGGCCAGAACCTTCTACAGCAACCGCTACGCAGACGATCAACTCAGCCAGACCTACCGTACCTTGTTCCTTTCACCGGAATTCATGGATATGAACAATGCCGGAGGAAAACTGAAACGCCCGTTCGAGCTGGTTGCCTCAACCATGCGCGCGAGCATGAGTGATTACTTCCCCCAATATGTACCTGGGAGTATCTACGACGAATCCTATCGAATTCTGGAAGACAATCTGTATTACGCCGGCAATCGTCCCTTCAACTGGGCAGCGCCCAACGGCTACCCTGACAAAAACGACTATTGGGAAAATCCGGTGACCCTGATCAAGGCCTGGCGGACTATTGATTACATGTGCGATCAGAACTCGAACGGCAATTACAATGTATTACCCATCGTTCAGGTTACACAACAGAATCTACAAGCGGCAGATCAGACACCGGAGAAAATAGTTGCATTCTGGCTGAAACAGTTGCTGCAGTACGAACCTACCGGTGGCTGGATTGGCACCAGCCTGCATACCAAGCTACTCTGGTTCATGACCCACAGACCCGACTCCAACGTTGACCCCTCCGTCTGGCCTGCGGATTACCCCATCCCCGACATCAGCAGCAACAACTCTCCTCACTACTGGCATGAACGCCTGCGTGGCCTGTTCAAACTCATTGTGGCCAGTCCGGAATTCATGGTTCGCTAAGGAGGCCCACAATGAGCAGAATCACAAGACGCGCATTTCTCAAAGGTACCAGCTTTGGTTTACTCCTGCCTTCCATGGCCGGTCAACTGTGCTTCAGCCTGGGTTCAGCCCGTGCTGCAGCCAAGGGGGTGGGTGGCCAGAAAACCCTGGTCTATCTGTTTTTCCGTGGCGGCATGGACACCCTGAGCTGGCTGGTACCCATCTCCGGTCAGAATCGCGTGGAATATGAAAGCAAGCGACCCAATATTCGCGTACCACTCACCGGAAACGATGCGGCAGTTCCATTAGACAATGCCTTTGGCCTCAATGCCGGCGCCAGCGCCCTGACCAATCTCTACAACATGGGCAGTGGGGCCTTTATTCAGGCCTGCGGCATGCCTTCCGGAACGGGTTCACGCAGCCATTTCGAGTCCATGCGTTTGTTTGAAACCGGTACCATTGGCGGCAACAATCAGATCACCGGGTGGCTGGCCCGTTATCTGGATACGTCCCCTTCCCTTTCTCCCAGCGCCATCTTCCCCAGCCTCACGCCCGGCGTATTGCCGGATGCACTCAAGGGCAGTACCCAATCCGTGGCCGTGGACGACCCGTCCAATTTTCACCCCAACAGCGGGCGTTATGGTGATGAATATCTGACTACCCTGAACACACTTTACGATGGAAACACCTCCCTGGATGCAACCGTGCGCACGGCAGTGGATACGGTCAATCAACTGGAAAACAGCAACCTGACGGTTCCTGCCAGCTACCCCAATACCTCACTGGCTCAAGATCTGGGCCTGGTTGCCCAGGTCATCAAGGGCAACTATGGCCTGGAGGTAGCCACCGTGGATTTTGGAGGCTGGGATACCCACGAAAACCAGGGCAACAACGGTGCAGGCTACTTCCGCGACCGAATTCGTACCGTCTCCGAGGCGATTGACGCCTTTTTTGCCGATTTGGCTGCCAGTGGTTTGATGAATGATGTGGTGCTGGTTACTCAAACCGATTTTGGCCGCCGGGTACGGGAAAACGGTAACCGGGGTACTGACCATGGTACCGGTCAAGTTATGTTCGTAGCCGGTGGTGCCGTACAAGGTGGACAAATACTGGGCACTTTCCCCGGCATTGCCGACGAACAGCTCTATTTGAATGCCGATCTGGCCGCAACAACGGACTACCGCACGGTACTCAGTGACATCGTGGTCAATTTCATGGGCAACCCCAACATCCAAACCATATTCCCGGGCTATACCGGCAGAGACGGCTTGGGGTTGTTTCCCACCGAGCGCATCTTCAGCGACGAGTTCGAGTCGCTCTAACCCTCTACCCTCCCCTTTCCAGCAATCCCGGAACACAAGTGATGTTCCGGGCCTGGCCTGATCTTGCCCAGAAACCGCAAGCTCCACCAGGGCTTTTCCCCAGTCAACCATGTAGCAACACCACAATCCTGTTCGTACGATCTGCAGATCCATCTAATGCAAGCCATTGTTTTTTCTTTAATTTCAACATATTTGTATTTTTTCCAATTTATGTTTTGCATTTTTACAAAACAGATTGTATAGTTAAAGAAAACACTGATGAGAACCTAGGCATGAAATCCTGGCAACGCCCACCAAGAATAGAGGGGAGACAGCTCACATTCGGGCTTGCCAGCCAGCGCATACTGCAACTTCGCTCAGGTCTGCCTGGAAGAAAGGAAATGCTCTCGCGTCCTCAGGATGGCAACATGCCACTGGATGCCTTCCGCTTTTTCCAGGACATCAGAAAAAGGCGAATGGAAGTATGTACCGACCTGCATGTGGCCCATTGCATACAGAAGGAAATCCAGCCCAAGCATGTCAGGCAGATTCATCACATCAATGTCTCTGCGGTCACCCTGGTGAACCCCCGTTTCCGAGAATTTATCCAACATCTCGTTGAAGATACGGCCTGGCAGGCTGAACAGCTCTGCTGGGAAATCACCGAGATGGAACCCTCACCCGATCTCCACGGCATTGTGAAAATCAGCGAATGGTTGCTGAAACAAGGCTTTCATGTAGCCCTGGACGACTATGAGCCCGGAAACCCCTATGAACCCTTGCTGCGTTTCCCACTGCCCTGGCTGGTCAAACTGGATCAGTCCCTGCAGAAAAAGCCGGAGACCATGGCAAGGGTCATCGACCTGCTCCACCAGAAAAACCTGCCCATCGTGGCAGAAGGTGTGGAAAACCTGCAGCAGATGGAATTCTGCATTCAGCATGATGTGGAGTATGTCCAAGGCTACTACATCGAAAAGCCCCAACGACTAACCCCCGATGCCCCTGTAACCCTGAACAATCTCAATAACCCGGAACCTGACGGAGTACAACCGTGAATCAAAATCAACAACCCTTGCAACAGGATCAAACGCTGGTCGACGGCGTACTGAACATGTTGCGACGAATGGTGCGGCCCATCGTGCGCATATGCCTGCGACAAGGTGTGCGCTTCGACACCCTGAGCCGGATCATTGAAGAGGAAATGGTTCGTGCATCAGCACATGACCCCGCACTCAGAACCCCTGGCCATGCACAGAATGTATCCCGCATCGCCTTCCAGACCGGCCTTTCACGAAATGCGATCAAGAAAGCGCTGGAACACATTGAGGCCAATCAAGATCTGCTGGACAAGGAGCGCTGGAGCATCGAATCGCGCGTACTGCTCATGTGGTCGGAAGACCCGATTTTTCAGGATGAGGAAGGGCGCCCAAAAACCCTGGAAATACGGGGTGGGCCACAATCCTTCCAGGGCCTGGTTCAGCGGATTGGCAAGGGAACCAGCTACGGACCCGTGCTGGAAAGCCTGGAAGCTGCGGGTTGTGTGCAGAGAGACGGAAAGAAAGTCACTTTTATAAGCTCTATATTTGTGCCCAGTAATGTATCAAATAAATCCAGGCTGGAAGTAGCCAATCGAGCAGCTCAATTTTACTCATATTATCTTTCAACTCTGGATGAAAACCTCAAATCTGATGGAGATTGGGCATATCAGCAATCGATGTATACACGATATTGTCCAAAGGAAAAAGTACCAGAGTTTTTAGCTATGGTAAGAGATAAACTAGATCAATATATGGATGACTTCGAACCTGAATTAAAAAAATTCGAGGAACTGCCAATAGAAAAATCACTTGTTGGCATCGGCATGTTTGCCTTCACAGATGATAATAGCGAGGATACTGACTCATGAGCAACCAAACAACCAATCAAATATTGACCTACCACCATACACGCATTGAAAAAGAAGGTACCGGAAAAGGTCCATCCAAAACAAAAATCAACAGAAATTTACTGGCTACCTCTTTGTTACTTGCACTTACAGCTGGAGCAGCGGCATCCGATAAGATGCTCAATAACTTTATTGCATCACAGTCGGATAACACCCTGCAAATTTCCTGGCATACCGAAACCATTTTTGGAGAGAATCTACATATCATTGGCCAGAAAAACCTCATGGATGGGGATGCCCCCATGGATCTTTATTCTATCAACCTGACAGAGGGTTACCCAACACTGGAAAAAATCGGAACACTCGCCATGGGCGCTCGCTGTGGCATGCAAAAAGTAGAACTTACGACCAGTGCAAACTGGTCCAAATTAATTGCCTTTGACTGGATAGACGAATCCTATTTCAAAACTCCTGAACGTGAAGGTACCGGCACACCCGAACGCGAAGGCACTGGCACACCCGAACGCGAAGGCACTGGCACACCCGAACGCGAAGGCACTGGCACACCCGAACGCGAAGGCACTGGCACACCCGAACGCGAAGGTACTGGCACTCCCGAACGCGAAGGTACTGGCACTCCCGAACGCGAAGGTACTGGCACTCCCGAACGTGAAGGCACTGGCACTCCCGAACGTGAAGGTACTGGCACACCCGAACGTGAAGGTACTGGTGCCCCCGAACGCGAAGGTACCGGAAGCCCCGAGTGGGAAGGCACTGGTGGCATTGATCCGATCATGGATAACGATTCCATCGAAGTGCTGATCAACCTGCAATGCGGCATGCAGAAAGGTGAGCCCTTTGGTGGATAATCCATAGGCTGGTCTCAAACGGCCAATACCCGATCAACGCCCCGGTTTGTTGCCGGGGCGTTGTCATTTATGCCGTTTGCAAGACCCGCAGGCGTGCCTGGAGCTGATCCAGTTCCAGGGCCGCGCAGGCACCGGGCGAGACCCGGGCTGCCAGGCTCTGCTCGGGTGTCCGGTCCTTCAGCTGGTCATATTCCCGCACCACCTGCCGGTAGGCTTCCCGGAACGGTACCTGTTCCGCGGCCAGTTCCACCGCCCGGTCGGTGGCGTACATCTCCACCGAAATGGCTTTTTTGCAGTTTTCCGCATCGAAGACCACATGCTGGAGGAAATCCGGCACCAGTTGCATCAGCTGTTGCGCGTGCTGCAGGGCATGCAGTACCGGCCCCTTGCCGAACTGCAGATCCCGCTGGTAGCCGCTGGGCAGGGAAAGCAGGCTCAGCAGTTCCACTTGGGCACCCTGCAGGCGCGCGGCACTGGCGCGCATCAGTTCGACGAAGTCCGGATTGCGCTTGTTGGGCATGATGGACGAACCGGTGGTGTAGCGGTCCGGCAGGCGTACCAGGTCGAATTCCGTGGTGGTGAACAGGCTGATGTCCCAGGCCAGACGGCGCAGGTCCAGCAGGGGCTGCAGCCAGGCCATCAGTGCCTGCAATTCAAACTTGCCCCGGCTGTTTTGGGTGTAGATGGGGTTGACCTGCATGCGCTCGAAGCCCAGGGTTTCAGTAGTGTGGGCACGGTCCAGCGGCAGATTGACCCCGTAGCCGGCGGCCGTGCCCAGCGGGTTGGCGTTGAGCCATTGCCAGGTCTGTTGCGCCAGCCGCGCATTGTCGATGAAGGCTTCGGCAAAACCGGCAAACCACATGCCCACCGATGACACCACGGCCCGTTGCAGATGGGTGTAGCCGGGCATGGGCTGGGTGCGGGTTTCTTCCGCCCGCCGCAGGCAGATTTCAGCCACCTCGGTACAGTGGTCTTGCAGCTGTTGCAGGCTGTCGCGCAGATACAGGCGCATGGCCACCAGTACCTGATCATTGCGGCTGCGGCCGGCATGCACCTTCTTGCCCAGATCCCCCAGCCGTTCCGTCAGCCAGAACTCGATGGCCGAGTGCATGTCCTCAAAACGCGCATCCAGCTGCAACTCACCCTGTTCGAAGGCCTTGCCAATGGCCTGCAGTTGTTCTTCCAGCCTGGCCGCCTCCTCTGTAGTGAGCAGGCCGATACGGCCCAGGCCCTGTACATGGGCGATGGAGGCCTGAATGTCGTAGGGAAAGAGGATGCGGTCCAGCACCACATCCTCACCGGCCATGAAGGCCATGATGGCCCGGTCCACATCCACCTCGCCCTTCTGCCAGATCATGCTCACGGCTTTTCCTCCAGATCGATACCTGCCAGTTCGTCCAGACCAAAAGCCAGGTTCATGTTCTGTACTGCTTGGGTGGCCGCGCCCTTGAGCAGGTTGTCCAGGGTAGCCACCAGCACCACGCGCTGGCCGGAGTCGGCTAGGGTCAACCCGCCCACCACGGCATGGTGGTGACCGGCATTGGCTTTCACCTCCGGTATCTCCTCCGTAACCCGCACCAGCGGTTCGTTCTCGTACCGTTCACGCAGCTGCTGCAGGGCCTGGGCATAGGTCACCGCGGTTTTCAGTTGCAGGTGGATGGTAAGGCTGATGCCACGGAAAAACTGGGCCACATGCGGTGAAAACCGCACCGGCTGGTTCATCTGGTGGCTGACTTCTTCCTCGTGCAAGTGGTTGGCCAGCGCGTAGGGCAACAGATTGTCGGCCAGCACATTCAGATCATTTTTGGGGCTGGGCTTGGTGCCGGCGCCACTGTAGCCGGATACGCCAAAGCAGACCGGCGCTTCGGCCAGCCAGTCCAGATAGGGGCGTATGGCCAGCTGCATGCCGGTGGCATAGCAGCCGGGGTTGGAGATTCTGCGCGCCCCGGCAAGGGCCTTGCGCTGGTATTCGCTCAGGCCGTAAACCCAGTCCTCATCAAAACGGTGGTCACCGCTGAGGTCGATCAGGCAGGTTGCCGGGCTGCCCTGCTCCACGGCCTGAACGAACTCCGAGGCATAGCCGTTGGGCAGGGCCAGAAAACAGACATCCAGCCCGGCCTGGGCCAGTTCTTCCGGCCCCACATTGCGAAAATGCAGCGCTGATTCCGCCTCCGGCACCATGGCCTGTACCGGCTGGCCTTCCAGCTCGCGTGAACTGATCAATACCAGTTCCACTTGCGGATGGTTCAGCAGCAGGGGAATCAGTTCCTTGCCCACATGGCCGCGGGCGCCTATCAATCCAGCTTTCAGTGTTTTCATTGCATGCTCTCAAATGGTTGCCGGTTGTTCGGCGGCGAAATCCACACAAGCCTGGATCTGGTCGATATCTTCCAGGCCGTACCAGAACACCACCCAGTCACCGCGTTTGAAACAGCCATCGGCCTCCTGAAAATAGAAGGGGTTGACCACATTGCTGCGCCGTGCGCGCCAGAACATGTGTGCATGCTGCTGACGCATGTGCTGCCACACCGCCCGGCCCAGCCCTTCCCCGCGCGCTTCCTCGTCCACCACGAACTTGTCCAGATTGGGCACGCCGTTTTCCAGTGTCAGGATGGCGGCGGCACGGCAGGATTCGCTGACATACAGGCGGTACAGGCGGGTTTTCTCGAAATAATCGTGATCCAGCGTGCGGCCAAAGGCCGATTCAATCAGTGCGCGCAGCTTGTCCAGGTTCACCTCGTCCCAGCTTTCGTGGCAGGCGATGCGCTCACCCATGCGTATCAGCGTGCCTGCCCCCCGGTGGGTAAACAGTTCCTTGGCCAGGTGCGCGGGCTTGGTGATGGAAACCGAGGAAGAAAGCGGCAACTCCTTCAACAGCCCGTGAATCTGGCGCAGTTTCAGTTCCATGCCGCCGGAAACCCAGTCCTGGGCAATCAGCTGCTCGAAATCGGTACTCAGGTTCACCGAGGGGATGATCCGGCCCTGCTCATCCAGCAAGCCGCCGGTGCCGGTGAGGAAGATGATCTTGTAGGGCCGGACCTCACGCACCAGTTCATGCGCGGCCATGTCGGCATTGATGTTGACGATCTGCCCGCCACGGGTCACGCCCAGGCAGGTCAACACCGGTATGCTGCGGGCCTGCAGGGCGGTGCGCACCGCCGAAAGGCGCACGCCGGTGACCTCACCCACCAGCCCCAGCTTGGTATCTTCGCTCAGCCTGGCCTCGAACACCCCGTCGGTGATGGAAGTGGCACGGGTATCCTGGGCCTGCAGGGCTTCCACCAGCGACAGGTTGGCCTGCTGCATGACGATGCGCGCATGATAAAGCGTTTCCTCATCCGTAACACGCAAGCCATTGATAAACTTGGGAGTAATACCGGCCTCCTCCAGGGCTGCCGTCAACTGTGGGCCGGCACCGTGAATGACAATGGGCGTCAGGCCGACGCGCTGCAGAAAGGAAAGGGCCGAAGCCAGTTCTTCCAGCTCGTCACGGATGATGGCGCCACCTACCTTGACCACGGCAAAGCGGCTGACATCCAGGCTGGAGAACCGCTTGAGGTACTGGTGGACTTCCTTCTGGCTGCCCATGTTGCTGAGCAGCTTGACGATGGTATCCCGGGTTTTCAGATCCGCGCTCATGAGGCCAGTATCCTGCAATAGTGGGCATGTACGGTTTCCAGCTGCTCCAGCAGCACCCATTCATCCGCGGTATGGGCCTGGGCGATGTCACCCGGGCCGAAGACGATGGCGGCACAGCCGGCTTCGGAAAACAACGAGGCTTCGGTCCAGAAATCCACGGCTTCACCCGGTGGCAGGCCCAGGCTTTCGGCCAGGGCTTCCCCGGCAGCCAGTGCCTGGGGGTCGGCACAGGCCGGCAAGGCCGGAGCGAGAAAGCCGGTTTCCCAGTGGCGAATCCAGTCCGGTTCGGCCAGCGCCACCAGTTCTTCCAGCAGGGCTTCCGGGTCCTGCGCCGGCAGGGAGCGCACGCCCAGTTTCAGTTCACAGTCACCCGCAATCATGTTGGGCTTGATGCCACCCACCACCCGGCCGGCGTTGAACCGCACGCCGCGCAGGTTCTGGAAATGGGCCTCCTGCCGGGCTTCCACCTGCTCCAGCGCCCGGTTCAGCCAGCGGGCCATGCGGTGGATGGCGCTGTCTGACAGGGCGCGCTCCGCCGAGGCATGGCCGGGAATACCGGCAAATTCCACCATGGCGGTGCCGATGCCCCGGTGCGCGGTCACGGCACGGGCACAGGTCGGTTCGGCCACCACCACTTTTCGATAGCGGTTGTTTTTCAGGTAATTGCGGATGCAGGTGCTGTTGCCGGCTTCCTCGTCCGAGGAAAACAGCAGGGCCACCGGACGGTCGTTCTCGGCCACGGCGGCCAGCATGCAGGCCGCCGCGCCCTTGATGTCGCAGGCACCCAGGCCATAGGCCCGCTCCCCTTCCACACGCAGACGGAAGGGATCACGCTGCCATTTTTCATTGGCCGGCACGGTATCCACATGAAAGTTGAACAGCAGATCCGGCTCGCCCCGTTCGGCCAGCAGGCTGATGCAACCGTTGCCGCTGTCCTGCAACTGGAAGCGGAAACCGGGCAACTGCTGCTGCAACCAGGGAAACAGGCCCTGGTCGGCCTGGATGTTGCGCGGCGGGTTGCAGGTATCGAAGGCAACCAGCGACGACAGGCGTTCCAGAATGCCGTCCATGGCGCTCATTTGCGAATCCGGTCACGGTTGACCTGGGCCCACAGACGCGAGCTCATGCCAAAGAGCTTGATGAAGCCTTCCGCCTCGCGGGAAGTCCAGGCGGCCGACTGGGCATAGGTGGCATCCGGGCTTTGCAGGATGTGCGGTGAATCGATGGCGATGGGATGGACCACGCCGCCGCTGGTTTCCACGGTCACCTCGCCGTTGACCACCTGCTGGGAGGATTGCAGGTAGGCTTCCAGATCAAACTTGAGCGGATCATAGAAGAAACCCTGATAGACCAGTTCCACCCATTTTCTGGCCACCATGGGCTTGAAGCCGTTCTGCTGGCGGGTGCAGACTGCTTCTTCCAGCGCCCGGTGGGCGATCATCAGCGTGGTCATGGCCGGAGCAATGAAGACGATGCGCCCCTTCAGGCCGATGGTGGTATCCCCGGTGTACAGGCCACGGCCCACGCCATAGGCGCCCATTTCCGCATTCAGGCGCGAGAGCATCTCCACACCGCCCAGGCGCTCGCCATTGATCGATACCGGCCGGCCCTGCTCGAAACCAATTTTCATCTGCAGAGGCTTGTCGGGCCATTTTTCCCGTGGCTCGGCCAGTACCCAGGTGTCCGGCCCCGGTGGCTGGAATTCGTCGATTTCAGAACCGGAAATGGTAATGCCGAGAATATTCTCGTTGATGGTGTACTGCGCGGTCTTGGCCCGCACCTCGAAGCCGCGCTCCTGCAGATAGGCCATTTCATAGGCACGCACGTTGTCATGCTCGGCCTGGATTTCACGGATGGGCGCGATGACCTCGTAATCACCCAGCGACTGGGCGGTGAGATCGAAGCGCACCTGGTCATTGCCCATGCCGGTGCAGCCGTGGGCGAAAAAGCGCGTGCCCAGCTCATCGCACAGTTCCAGCGACTTGCGCACGATCAGGTAGCGGTCGGAACAGAGCATGGGGTACTGGTACTGGTACCACTCGCCGGCGGCCAGTGCCGGCACCACGATTTCATCCCAGATGGCCTCGCCAATATCGGCCACATGATGGGCCGCCGCCCCCAGCTCCAGCGCCCGCTGTTCGATGTAGTCGCGCTCTTCCGCGCTGACGCCACCGGTATCGACGAACAGGGTGTGGACCTCGTAGCCCTGGTCCATCAGCCACGGCACACAGAAGCTGGTGTCGAGACCACCTGAAAAGGCCAGTACAACCGGTTGTTTTTTCATGATTTACCTCGTGTTTTCTTCAATCAGTTTGCACAACATGCCCTTTTGCGCATGCAGGCGGTTTTCGGCCTCGTCGATAATCAGCGAGTTGGGTGAATCCACCACCGCATCGGTGGCCTTCACGTTTCTGCGCATGGGCAGGCAGTGGCTGAACAGCGCGTTGTTGGTCATGGCCATCTTGGCTTCATCCACGATGAAATGGCGCAACTTGGCGCGCATGGGCAGCTCTTCTTCCCAGCGGCCAAAATAGGGGATGGCGCCCCAGCTCTTGGCGTAGACCACATCGGCGCCGGTGTAAGCTTCCTCGATGTCATGGGTAATGGTCAGGCTGCCACCGGCCGCTTCCGCATTGGCACGGGCCTGGTTCAGGTAACGCTCGTCCAGCAAATATTCCTCGTTGGGGCACAGCAGGGTGACATCCATGCCGAACCGGGTGGAAATCAACAGGCTGGAATTGGCCACGGCGGTATTCAGGGGCTTGGGGTGCCAGGTCCAGGTCAACACGTATTTCTTCTTTTTCACCTCGCCCAGGCGGTCCTGCACCGCCATCATGTGTGCCAGTTCCTGGCAGGGATGGGTGATGGTTTCCATGTTGAATACCGGCACCTCGGCATGGGTGGCAAAGGCATGGAGAATCTTGTCCTGCCGGTCTTCCTGCCAGTCCTGGAATTTGGGAAAGGCGCGAATGCCGATCAGATCCACATAACGGGAAAGGACCCGCGCGGCTTCTTTCACATGCTCTTCGGCATCCCCATCCATGATGGCACCCATGTCGAAGGCCATGCCCCAGGCATCCTTGCCCGGCTGCAAGACAATGGCATGGCCACCCAGTTGCCAGGTGCCGATATCAAAGGAGGAACGGGTACGCAGCGAGGGGTTGAAAAACATTAGCGCAACGGCCTTGCCCTGCAACTGCCGGCCCATGGGGTTTTCCCGAAAGGCACGCCCCAGGTCGATCATGGACTGCAGTTCTTCCAGGCTCCAGTCCTGCGTGGTGAGAAAGTGTCTCATGTTTGTTGTTCCCGTTTTTCAGCCATAAAAAAACCCAGCACAGGCTGGGTTTCATTCATGCGCGCAGCAGCACTTACCCAGCCGTCGATTGCGAAACTCGGCGTCGGCGCGGGTTGGTGCGGATGGAAATGGCGGCATGTGCATTCATCATGCGCAACTTATACCATGCGGCGGACAACAGGCTCAAGGATTGCATGGCCTTCCCCCCCATCAGGGAGAGCCCAGCGCGCGGATTCGCGCAGCCAGCTGGCGGATGGTTTCCAGCGTGGTGTTGCGGTGCATGACCACCAGCCGCAGCCAGCGCTTGCCCTGATAGATGGTGGTGGAGAGATGAAACGCTCCTTCTTCGATCAGGGCATCCCGCACGGCAATGGGGTCGCTACCCACATGCTCAAAACAGAGAATATTGGCCTCTGGTTCCACCGGGCAGTGAAAATCCGCCTGCTGTTCAAACCAGGCCCAGGCCTGGTGGGCCAGATCCACGGTATAGGCCAGGTCCTCGGCCAGGGCACGCGGCCCCTTTTCCGCCAGGGTGAAAAACAGCTTCAGCGCCTGCCCGGCCCGGGTACATTCCACCGTGCGGTGCATGAAATCAAAACCGGGCTGGCGCTTTTCATGAAACAGATAGCTGGCCTCCTGCTCGAAAGCCTGGTCCAGATAGCGCGCCTGCCGCAGCAGCACCGCCGTGCACAGGGGCGGGGTCTGCATCATCTTGTGCGCGTCCCAGATCATGGAATCCGCCAGCTCCAGGCCATCCAGCCGCTGGCGCAGTTCAGGGTGCAGCAAAAAGGCACCGCCGTGGGCCGCGTCCACATGCAGCCAGACGCCCTGCTCCCGGCAGATCTCGCCAATGGGTCGCAACGGGTCAAACAGGCCGGCGGCCGTGGAACAGGCATTGGCCACCACGGCCATGATCCGCCTGCCCTGCTCGCGCAGCCGGGCAATCTGCTGCGGCAGGGCCTCTGGCCGGATCACCCCCCGTTCGTCCACGGCCAGCGCTTCGATCTGTCGGCGGCCCAGGCCCAGCAGGCCACAGGAACGGGCCACCGAATAGTGGCTCTGGGGCGTGGCCAGCACCACCAGGTCATCCGGCACGCCATTTTCCCAGGCATCGGGTGCCTCATGGGTGCGCGCGGCCAGCAGGGCAGTCAAATTGCCCAGCGAGCCACCGTGGGTCAGCACACCGGCCCCGCTGTGATCATCCGGGCGGCGATCGCGTGGCCAGGGCGCCGGCTGCCAGCCGCAGTGTTCCAGCATCCAGTTGATCAGCACATATTCGATGGCTGCCGTGGCCGGCCCCATTTCATAGATGTTCATGGGGTTGTTGATCAGGCCATCCACCAGCGCGCCGATCGTGCCGCCGGTACTGCTGGCACAGGTCTGGTGGGCCAGAAAACCCGGTGCATGCAATTTGGTGGAGGCCGGCAGGAACGCCTGCAGGAAATCCCGCAGCTGTGGTTCGTCCATGCCACCCTGCTCGATCCACTGGCGTACCGAAAGCCGCTCCGCCAGTTCACGCAAGGGCGGCAGGGCCACCGCACCCAAGGCACCACCGCGGCTTTCATGCAGGTATGTCTGCAGCTGCGGCAAAATCTGCTCGATGGCCTGTTGCACGTTTTTCATTCGAATGGAAATTCCGGGCAGTGCTTCAGGGCTCGTCACCGGGCAGGCAGGTCAGAATTTCATGCCCGTCCTCGGTGACCAGTATGGTGTGCTCGTACTGGGCCGAAAGTGAACGGTCTTTCGTCACCACCGTCCAGCCGTCTCCCAGCGTCTTGCAGGCGGCCTTGCCCACATTCACCATGGGTTCGATGGTGAAAATCATGCCCGGCACCATTTCCACCCCGGTGCCGGGGCTGCCGTAGTGCAACACCTGCGGGTCCTCATGAAAGCCCCTGCCAATGCCATGTCCGCAATACTCGCGCACCACGGAAAAGCCCTGCTTTTCCACAAAACGCTGAATGGCATGGCCAATATCGCCCAGATGCTTGCCGGGGGCGACCTGTTCAATGCCCAGCAGCATGGCCTTGTGCGCGGTCTCGCAGACCCGGCGGGCCATGATGGAAGGCTCGCCCACATAGAACATCTTGCTGGTATCCCCGTGGTAGCCATCCTTGATGACAGTGATGTCGATATTGATGATGTCGCCTTTCTTCAGCTTCTTGTCACCGGGGATGCCATGGCAGATCACATGGTTGACCGAAGTGCAAATGGACCTGGGGAAGCCATGGTAGTTCAGCGGTGCCGGTATCGCGTTTTGCTCATTGACGATATAGTCATGACAGATCCGATCCAGTTCATCG
Organism: Lysobacterales bacterium; assembly: GCA_026993285.1. GTDB lineage: Bacteria > Pseudomonadota > Gammaproteobacteria > Xanthomonadales > S139-57 > S139-57. The sequence goes on from JALWTZ010000433.1 coordinate 22,216, forward strand.
GTGGTGATACCCGGTTGCACATGGGGCCGGATCATCCGCAGCACCTCGGCGGCCAGACGGCCGGCCACGCGCATTTTCTCGATTTCTTCCGGGGTCTTGATCTTGATATCCATTAAAAGGTCTCGGGCAAAAGCTCTCTGGTATTCAGGGTTTTTCTTGATTGATATGTCTGCGCGTGGTATAAAGCCGCGGCTTTCCGGCCGATGCCGGGAAAACGCAGCCATTATGCATGAATTTGCAGGTTGCTGAAATCTGCTGCCATCGCCCAATCACGGGACCGGGTGCCCAGTGACACCGACCAGAGTCCGTGTCGAGGAGGGTCGTTACCGTGGGGCCGTGGCAGGTCAACCCAACCCGTTACAACGAGGAAATACCATGCCCAAGATCACCATGCGTGAGATGCTGGAGGCTGGCGTTCATTTTGGACACCAGACCCGTTTCTGGAACCCGAAGATGGCCGAGTACATCTACGGTGCCCGCAACAAGATTCACATCATCAACCTGGAAAAGACCCTGCCCCTGTTCGAAGAGGCGCTGAACTTCATCAGCTCTCTGGCCGCCCGTCGTGGCACCATCATGTTCGTGGGCACCAAGCGTTCTGCCCGCACTGCCATCAGTGAAGAAGCCCAGCGCGCCAAGTCCCCCTATGTTTCCCACCGCTGGCTCGGTGGCATGCTCACCAACTTCCGCACCGTGCGCCAGTCGGTTCGCCGCCTGATGGATCTGGAAAAGATGGAAGAAGACGGCAGCTTTGACAAGCTGGTGAAAAAGGAAGTGCTGACCCTGCGGCGGGAAAAAGACAAGCTGGAGCGTTCCCTTGGCGGTATCAAGGACATGAAGAAGCTCCCGGACGCACTGTTTGTCATCGACATCGGGCATGAATCCATTGCCCTGAAAGAAGCCAAGAAACTGGGCATCCCGGTCATAGGCATTGTGGATACCAATGCTGACCCGGACCTGGTTGATTACCTGATCCCCGGCAACGACGATGCCATCCGCGCCAACCGTCTCTATGCCCGCGCCGTGGCCGATGCCATTCTGGAAGGCCGTCTCTCCGCCCCCACCGCTGGTGGCTCGGAAGAAGAGCTGGTTGAAGTGGATGAGGAGGGCAACCCCATCGTCAAGGAAGAAACCGCTGAAGCCAAGCCCAAGAAGAAAGCGGCCGCGAAAAAGAAAACCGCAGCCAAGAAGACCGCTGCCAAAAAGACCACTGCCAAGAAAACCGCAAGCAAGAAAACCGCCAAGAAGGCGGCTGCAAAAACCGAAGAAGCACCCAAGGCAGAGGATGCTGCCCAGGCTGAAGCAGAACAGCCTGCTGCAGACGCGGAAGAAGGCAAGGCCGAATAAGCTCCGATGGATGCGCCCGCCCTGCAGCGGGCCATTCCCGATATCTACAGGTCCCGCACTGCTGCAAACCCAGGTTTTGGTGGCAGGGCGGGCAGTTCGAACAAGTATTGAACAGAGGTGAAAATCATGGCGATTACAGCCGCAATGGTGAAAGAACTGAGAGAGCGCACGGGCGCTGGCATGATGGAATGCAAGAAAGCCCTGACCGAAACCGGCGGGGACATGGAAGCGGCCATCGAGCACCTGCGCAAGACCGGCCTGGCCAAGGCTGACAAGAAAGCTGGCCGCACGGCTGCCGAAGGTGTGATCATCATGGCTCAGAGCGATGATGGCAAGACCGCCGTGCTGGTGGAAGTCAACTCCGAAACCGATTTCGTGGCCAAGGATGAAAACTTCAAGGCCTTTGCCGACAAGGTGGCACAGATTGCCCTCAACAGCGGCGCTTCCACTATCGAAGAACTGCTGGCAGCCGAATACGAAGCTGGCAAGAGTGTGGAACAAGCCCGTCAGGAACTGATTGCCAAGGTGGGTGAAAACATCCAGGTGCGCCGCATGGTGCGGGTGGAAACCGAGCATATGATCGGTGCCTACATCCACGGTGGTCGCATCGGCGTGCTGGTGGAGCAGGAAGGCGGTGACGCCGAGCTGGCCAAGGATATCGCCATGCATGTGGCCGCCATCAACCCGGCCTATGTGGATGCCGACAGTGTGCCCGCCGAGGTGGTGGAAAAGGAAAAGGCCATCCTGGTTGCCCAGGCCGAGGAATCCGGCAAGCCGGCTGACATCATCGAAAAAATGATTCAGGGCCGTCTGCGCAAGTTCCTTGCTGAAATCACCCTGCTGGGTCAGCCTTTCGTGAAGGACGGTGACATTACCGTGGAAAAACTGCTCAAGAACAAGGGTGCCAGCGTCAAGGGCTTCCAGCGCCTGGCCGTGGGCGAAGGCATCGAGAAGAAGGAAGAGAACTTTGCCGAGGAAGTGATGGCCCAAGTCAAGGGCGGCTGATCCGGCCCCATCCCCTGAAAGCCTGAGGAAACCGGGGCCATGCGCCCCGGTTTTTTTATGCCTGTGGCACCGGGCTTACACATATTCCATTCTGGATAGATAGCAGGTATAGTGCCGCCTTTCATTCACTGGAGAGCCCCGATGAGTGACGCACATTCCGAAGTCAACGATCGTCTGGCTGATACCAAGCAACTGGGTCTGTTTGCTGCCCTGGCCAGCCTGTCCTGGGTGTTCTGGGTCGTCGGCGGCATGGAAATGGTCGAACGACTGGCCTTCTATGGCGTAAAGGCCGTGGCCACCCTGTATGCCAAGGCGCCCGCTTCCGAAGGTGGCCTGGGCGTTACACTGACCGACTTCGGCTACATCCTCACCGTCTGGGCCTTTGTACAAACCTTCGTGCCCGTGTTCACCGGTGGGCTTTCCGACCGTTTCGGCTACAAGGAAACCATTTTTGCTTCCACCATCATCAAGATCCTCGGCTATCTCACCATGGGGTTCTTCCCCACCTACTGGGGTTTTTTTGCCGGGGCGGTGATCCTGGCCATCGGCACCGGCATTTTCAAGCCGGGCATTCAGGGCACGCTGGTGAACGCCACCAGCCGCAAGAACTCCTCCATGGCCTGGGGCGTGTTCTACCAGACGGTCAACATCGGTGGCTGGATGGGGCCATTGCTGGCCGCCAAGCTGCGGGTACTATCCTGGGAACACCTGTTCTTTGCCTGTGCCGCCATCATCTCCATCAACTTTCTGCTCCTGCTGCTCTACAAGGAACCACACAAGGAAGAACGCCTGCGGAGAAGGGCGAGATGCAAGCCAGCGGGGAGCAAGAGGAACCACTGTGGAAAGCGGCCCTGCATGAGCTGAAAAACCCGGTGCTGGCCTGGTACATGGTGCTGTTTTCCGGTTTCTGGTTCATGTTCAACTCATTCTTTGACGTGCTGCCCGCCTATATTGATGACTGGGTGGATACCTCCACCATCATCCATACCCTGTTTGGCCCGGATGGCACCGACAACATGGCTGCCCGCTTCTTCCTGGGCATGAATTCGGCCACCACTATCAGCCCGGAAGGCCTGCTCAATCTCAATGCGGGCCTGATCATGCTCACCTGCTTCCTGTTTGCCGCACTGAGTGCCAAGATGCGCGCGCCCACCTCCATCCTGGTGGGCACCATGCTCTCCACCGGTGCCCTGTTCATTATCGGCAGCCTGCCGTGGGCCTGGTTCATGGTGCTGGGCATCCTGACCTTCAGTGTGGGCGAAATGCTCTCCAGCCCCAAAAGCTCGGAATTCATCGGCAACATCGCCCCGCCGGACAAGGTGGGCATGTACCTGGGTTTCACCCAGTTTCCCATCGGCATCGGCTGGACGCTGGAAGGCATGGTCGCCCCCCGCCTGTATGACATTTTCTCCTCCAAGGATCATTTCTCCCGCGAATTACTGCAGCAGATGGGCATGAGTGCGGATCAGGTCGCCGCCATCCCGCAAGGGGAAGCCTTTCAACATCTGGTGGAATTCTCCGGTCAACCGGCGCAGGTTCTGACCCAACAGCTCTACGAAACCCACACGGTGGGCATGGGTTGGTACATCATGGGCGTGGTGGGTATCATCACCTGCGTGGGACTGTATCTGTACAGCCGCTGGATCTACCGCATGGCACAGGCCCGAATCACGGCGGAACCACAGCCTGCCTGACGGGCAGAACAGTACATGGCCCTCTGTTGCAGGGGGCTATCCTGCCCTTCAATGTACTCGTCAGGTTTCACGCCTGACGGCACAAGTAGTACCGTAGGGTGCAATAGCGCAGCGTATTGCACCGGGACCATTTCAATCCCAATGGCCGGAATACGGCGTCCCCGATTCCGCCCTACGGCAGGCTTGGATTTATTTCCTGGGAAAGTCCTTGAGGCAGCAGCGGCCGGCCGGATTGCGGATGGTGCAGTCACACTGGCCGCTGCGGGTCATCTGTACCACGAATTCACGAACTACCGGGTCGGTGGCCTGTTGGCGTGACACGCCGAAACAGAAACAGACCGGGGCTTCGGGACTGGCATTCTTTCCGGCCGGCAGGTCGCGCAGTTGCGCAGTCGTCAATTGCTGTCGTTCGTGGATATACACCTGATCACAGGCGGGGTTTTCACACACCCACCAATGGCCTTTCCATTCCAGCAGCCAGGGCTGTCTGGCATGATGCAGCACGGTGATGGGTTCGATGGGCATGGCTCGCTGACCACATTGCGGGCAGTCTGTCGGCTTGCGCTTTGCGGTTTTATTGCCTGCTTCAGGTGGCGGCGTGTTGCAGCAACTGCTCATTTTCAAGGCCCTCGTGGATCACCTGGACACGGGAAGTCAGCCGCAGTACCAGTTCATAGCCTATGGTACCTGCGTACCCGGCTACGGTGTCTACAGCCACTTCCCTGCCCCACAGTTCCACGGGCATGCCCGGCCGAATATCACGCTCCAGCCCCACATCCACAGCCAGCATGTCCATGGAGACCCGCCCGGCCAGGGGATAGCGGTGGCCATCGATGGCTACAGGGGTGCCATCCGCCGCATGTCGTGGGTAGCCATCGCCATAGCCGGCGGAAACAATGGCGATTCGGCTATCACGCGGGCTTTGCCAACGCGCACCATAGCCCACCTGTTCACCAGCCTTGACCGGATTGACGGCCAGCACCTGTGCCTGAAAGCACATGGCCGGCTGCAAACCCAGATCGGTAGCGGTTTTGTCCGCAACCGGGGAGATGCCATACAACATGGCTCCGGCACGCACCCAGTCATAATGGCTTTCCGGCCACTGCAGAATGCCGGCGGAGTTGGCCAGGGAGCAGGCACCGGGCCAGTTTGCCGCCAGTTGTGCAAAGCGTTCGATCTGCAAACGCGTCCGGGTGTCGCCTGGCTGGTCGGCACAGCAGAAATGGCTCATGAGAAGCACTTCCCGTGCGGGGACCGGCAATTTCAACAGGCGTTCCGTCAGAGAAGGCAGATCTTCCAGCGGAAAACCCAGACGATGCATGCCCGTATCCACCTTCAGCCAGAGGGAAAAGTCCAGCCTTTGCTGTTCCAGAAGCGCCAGTTGGTAGGGCTGGTGTACGACAAGATCCAGAGACCATTGATGCGCCTGCTGCAATTCCGCCGCCGATCCAACACCTTCCAGCAGCAGAACACGACCGGTAAAGCCGGCACCGCGCAGCTTGCCCGCTTCCTCCAGGGTGGCCACGGCCAGCGCATCCGCCTGCGACAAAACCGGCAGGCAACCGCGCAAGCCATGGCCGTAGGCATTGGCCTTGACGACCGCCATAACCTTCGCGCCTGCTGCCAGTTCGCGCGCACGCCGCAGGTTGTGCTGCAAGGCGACCAGGTCGATACGGGCCTGTACACGGGGTTCCATGCCTATTCCATGCCCTGCTGGTCGGGGTAGTATTCCGGCGCGTAGTTTTCGAAGCGGGTGTATTCGCCACGAAAGACCAGATTGACCTTGCCGGTTTCACCGTTGCGCTGCTTGGCGATGATGACTTCTGCCTTGTTCTTGTGCGGCGTTTCCTTGTTGTAGACATAATCGCGGTAGATGAAGGCGATCAGGTCGGCATCCTGCTCGATGGAGCCGGATTCGCGCAGGTCGGACATCACCGGTCGCTTGTCGTTACGGGAATCCACGCTGCGGTTGAGCTGGGAGAGTGCAATCACCGGTACATCCAGTTCCTTGGCCAGTGCCTTGAGCCCACGGGAAATCTCGCCGATTTCCTGGGTACGGTTTTCCTTGCTGCCGGGTACCTGCATGAGCTGGATGTAGTCCACGACTACCAGCCCCAGCCCATGCTCGCGCTTGAGCCGGCGTGCCTTGGCCCGCAGTTCGTTGGGGGATTGGGCCGGCGTTTCATCAATGTAGATTTTTGCCCGATCGAGCATGGGCTTGGCATGGACCAGCGCATCCATCTCCATGTCGGAAAGGTTGCCATTGCGCAAATGGCTCATTTCCACCCGGCTGACGGAGCTGAGCATGCGGGTGGTCAGTTGGATGGCCGACATTTCCATGCTGAATACCAGTACGGTCTGTGCTTCCTTGATCGCGGCATGTTCCGCGATGTTCATCGCCAGTGTGGTCTTGCCCATGGAGGGACGACCGGCAATGATGATGAGATCGGAACGCTGCAGGCCGGCAGTAATGGTGTCCAGATCGGCAAAGCCGGTGGGCAGGCCGGTAATGGTACCTTCCATGGAGCACAGTTCGGTGATGTGTCGCATGGTGTCCCGGACGGCGGTATCCATGGAGATGAGCTCGCCCTTGCCACGCGCGTGACGCTCGGCAATGGAAAAGACGGCCTGTTCGGCGGATTCCAGCAGTTCCGGCGCATCCCGGCCATTGGGGTGGAAAGCGTTTTCGGTGATTTCACTACCGGCGTCAATCAGTGCCCGCAGCACGGATTTTTCCCGCACGATCTCCGCATACGAGGCAATATTGGCTGCGCTGGCAACACTGTTGGCCAGTTCGGTCAACTGCGCCAAACCACCGGTTTCTTCCAGCAGGTTGTGCTGTACCAGCCACTCGTTGACCGTAACGATATCACCGGGCTTGTCCCGGTTACGCAAATCGGCAATGGCACGCCAGATGACGCGATGATCCTTGCGGTAGAAGTCCTCTTCCACCAGCTTGTCCGAAACCCTTTCCCAGGCACGGTCATCCAGTAACAGGCCACCCAGCACGGCCAGCTCGGCTTCCATGCTGTGGGGTGGCAGTTTCATGCTTTGCTGCTTGACATTCATACAGGCATTCTAGCGGGTTCCACTACGGCGGTCAGGGGAAAAACCGGGGATAATCGGTGGAAAAGTTGTGCATAAACAATTTTTTGCAGCCCCGGAAACCACAAACCCCGGCCAGGGCCGGGGTTTGCAAGGGCCAAAGCGAAGGGTATCAATCAGCCTTCGTCTTCCACCACAATCAGCTTGATGGCCGTGCTTACATCCGCATGCAGCTTGAGAACGATCTCAAACTCGCCGATGGTACGCACCGGGCCATCGCCCATGATGACTTCGCTCTTCTGCACGGGCTTGCCCTGTTCGGTCAGGGCTTCGGCAATTTCGCGCGGGCCGATGGAGCCATAGAGCTTGCCTTCGGCACTGGCCTTGGCCGGCATGGTCAGCTCGGTACCGTCCAGCTCATCTGCACGGGCACGGGCGGCCACCAGACGGTCGTTGGCGGCTTTTTCCAGTTCGGCACGGCGTTTTTCAAAGGCTGCCTTGTTTTCGGCAGTGGCCGGAATGGCCTTGCCCTGGGGCAACAGATAGTTGCGGCCATAGCCATTCTTGACCTTGACCACATCACCCAGTTCGCCCAGGTTCTGTACTTTTTCAAGCAGAATCAGTTCCATGTCGGGCTCCTCAGTGGTTGTCGGTGTACGGCAGCAATGCCAGGTAACGGGCCCGCTTGATGGCAGTGGCCAGCTGACGCTGGTATTTGGCGCTGGTACCGGTAATGCGGCTGGGAACGATCTTGCCGGTCTCGCCCACATAGTGTTGCAGAGTGGCCAGATCCTTGTAATCGATTTCTTTCACGCCTTCGGCAGTGAAACGGCAGTACTTTCTGCGACGGAAAAAACGGGACATGGCTTACTCCTCGGTCTCGGCGGCCGCTTCTTCGGCCGGGGCTTCTTCAGCGGTTTCAGCCGGTGCTTCAGCAACCGGTGCCGCAGGCTTCTGCTCGGCTTCGCGCTCGGCTTCGCGGCGGTTCTTTTCTTCCTTGCTCTTGGCAATCAGCGACTGCTCGGTGATGGCCTCGTCACGCTTGATTACCAGATGACGCAACACGGCATCGTTGTAGCGGAACAGGCTGGTAATTTCATCGAGCACGTCCTGGCCGCATTCCACATTCATCAGAATGTAGTGTGCCTTGTGCAGTTTCTGGATGGGATAGGCCAGACGACGACGGCCCCAGTCTTCCAGGCGATGGATGGAACCACCACCGTTTTCAATCATGCCACGGTAACGTTCCACCATGGCAGGCACTTGCTCGCTCTGGTCCGGGTGGACCAGGAACACGATTTCATAATGTCTCATGTGTTTTCCTTTCGGTTTAACAGCTACCCGGCGTTCCGGTGCAGCAAGGAAATCCGTGCATCTGGATCAATTGGATACAGGCGCACGGGGTGAAGCCCGCGTATTCTACGGCTTTCCCACCGAAATTCAAGAAGTGCGTGATATTTTAGCCGCCTTCCGTGCCTGTCACTGCCGCAGAAGGGGGTTCTTGCACGCCAGCAGGCTGACTGGACCTGGCTTCCTCGGCTGCCTTTTCAGGCCCGCTTTTTTCAGGTGATACAGGCGCCTGACCCTGTGCTCCCAGAAGCGTGACTTCCACACGGCGGTTTTTTCGCCAGGCAGCCGGGTCATCTCCGGCCGGATCGGGCTGGCTTTCACCCAGGGCAAGAATACGCAGTTTCTCTTCGGGCACCCCCCCTTCCACCAGGGCTTCCGCCACGGCCTGAGCCCGGTCTTCTGACAGACGCTGGTTGTATTCCTCTGTACCGCGTTCGTCCGCGCGAGCCTGCAGCAATACCTGTTGTACGGCATCACCGTAGCGCTTGACCCCGTCGCAGATTTTCCGAATCTGACGTGTGGCATCTTCCGTCAGTTCAGCGCGGTCGGTAGCAAACCAGATGGCATAGCGCGGCGGTTCCGGCGGCAATTCCACTTTGGGTGGGGGTGGCAGCTGGTCCGGGCAGGCCAGAAAGTCCTGCAGTGCCGGGCGAAAGCCGACCGGTAGCAGGCGAATAGTCAGCGCATGTTGCGCATCGGCCCAGTCCGGAAAGAACAGGCTGATCACCTGCCCATGTTCCAGCTCCTGCAACAGCCGGTTGGCCAGACGGGGTTGCAGCAACGCCAGTTCTCCGGAGGGTGACAGGCGGATTTCCTGCAGGGTTTCAGCTTGACGGTCGTGCTGCCAGGCCGGTGGGTCCAGGCGAATCAGGGCCAGGGTATCGCCCGCCGGGTGGCGGAAACCCTGCAAGGCAAACTGCAGGCTGCCCTTTCGGCCCAGTACAAAACTCGCATCTCCCACACGCGGCACATGCTGAAACAGCCGGCATTGCTGACCGGCTTGTTCAAACTGCCAGGGTGCTTCTTCCAGTGCCGGGCTGTATACCTCCCGTTCCGTCGCATGCACGAAGGAGACCAGCCACAGCCAAGATAACCATGCCATTTTCATAAAGCCTGTATCGGCTCAAGCTGGTACAACTTGAGCCGATACAGGGAGGCTGATGAAAACAGAAGGGCTCACGGCCCTTCAAAACTGTCACTGAAAATAGTCTCATCCAGTTGAACAGTAATCACAAAGGTCTCCACAGCCGTGCTGTCAATGCCATCGGAAAGACTCACGCTGACCGTGGCTTGCCCTGTCTGGCCGGGGATAGTGGCAAAACTCAGCACGCCACTGGCATCGATGGCCGGCTGGGTGGCAAACAGGGCGTTGTTGTCATTGCTGACCGTGAATGTCAGCGTCTGTGAAGACTCATTGGCTGGCCCCACACTGAGATTGCTGGCCCAGGCGGCACTGTAACTGCCCTGGGTATCGCTGACTTGCACATCACCACCTGCGGTAAAGCTCGGCGGATCGTTGACCGAATTGATGGTGAGATTCACCACCAGCGTATCGGTTCCACCGTTGCCATCACTGACCTGTACGGTAAAGCTGTCCGAGCCGTTGTAGTCAGCGTTGGGGGTGTAGCTGACATTGCCACTGGCATCCACACCAGCCGTACCACGGTTGGCCGTTGTGCTGATACTCCAGCTCAATGGGTCGTTATCGATATCGCTGGCCAGCAGCTGTGCCAGAGAGAAGGCAGTCGGGCTACCGTCTTCATCCATGCTCACGGCTGTCTGACCATCATCGGTGCCATCCGGGTCGGTGAGAACGGGGGCATCGTTAACAGGGTCGATGGTGACATTGACCACCAGCGTATCGGTTCCACCGTTGCCATCACTAACCTGTACGGTAAAGCTGTCCGTACCGTTGTAGTTGGCATTGGGGGCGTAGCCGACATTGCCGCTGGCATCCACGGAAGCGCTGCCATTGCTGGCGGCGGCACTGATACTCCAGCTCAAGGGGTCGCTGTCCGCATCAGTGGCGGTCAGTTGTGCCAGAGAGAATGCCGTCGGGTTGCCGTCTTCATCCATGGTCACGGCCGTCTGGCCATCATCGGTGCCATCCGGGTCGGTAATCACCGGCGCACTGTTGCTGGCACTGGAAAGCGGTGCCTTCCAGGCGCCGCGACCATGGGTAAAGGCAAAGAGCACCGGCTGGCCGGAGATGATCTCCATATCCAGTGATTCCACCACCACATTGGCAAAGCCGGTATTTTCCTGCGCCCAGTTGGTCCCACCGTTTACCGAGACAAACATGCCCAGATCGGTGGCCAGCAACAGGCGGTTGCTGTTGTTGGGGTCCACCATCAGGTCATGGGCGGGAATATCCGGCAAGTCGTTGCTGATGTCTGTCCAGTTGACGCCGCCATTGCTGGTCTTGAACACATGGCCACAGCCAAAGGCGGACGAAGTGGCGTAGGCCACCTGATCACTGCCCGGGGCGAAACGCACCGAGGAGATGTAGCAACCCGCTTCCGGCGTGGCCACAGGCCAGTCAGTGGTTGCATCCGCACTCAGGGCCGCAGTCTGGTAGCGTATCTGCCCGTCTGTAAAACCTGCCAGTACCGCATTGGAATTGATGGGTGAAACCCCAATGGCACTGAGGGAAGCGCCATTGTTGGTGCTGGCCTGCACCCAGCTGCCCGCCGCATCCGTGGTGCGCCACAGGTAATTGCCGCCAATCCAGAGGTTGTTGGCATTGCCCGGATCCATGGTATGTGGGGTGATAAACAGAAAGCCAGTGTCCAGTGTGGTGTTGATGCCCGTTATGGCATCCGCCCAATTACTGCCGCCATCGCTGGATTTCTGCAAACTTAAACCTGTGTATGAGGCGTACAGAATCTGCATATTATTGGGATCGATAGAGACATAGCCACCATCACCACCAAGAATTTGCGACCATAGATTTGGGCCATCAAGGTCATTACCCCGCAGGGTGCCATTGTCCTGGGCACCGGCAAAGTATTGTATGGAATTCGGGTAAGCCTGACCGTGGTAGAACTGGGTAGCACCATAGCTGTTGTTCAGGTTGACCCAACCGATGCTTTCAATCCACTGTACATCTGAATAAAACGAAGGGCAGATTTCCGATGTGAGTGTTGTCCCGGCAGCAGTCGCATTATTAGCACGGTAAATGCCACCATCATTAGCCACATACATTTTGGTGTTGGTGACCCCATCATAACCGGGGTCAAACACAATCACATGCTGGTCAGCATGGGGAGAATCGGAATTGATGCCCCCATCCCTTGGGTTAATCCACCAGTAAGAGGCAATCATCCAGTTCTGCCCGGCATCATCGGATACCATCAAATCAACCCCACCAACCCAAATACGATTGGGATTGACCGGATCCACGGCAATCACATTATCGTACCAGCCCTGGTTGAAATAGCCCTGACTCCAGCAAAGCAGTGCAGCCGGGTTGGTTAACTGCAAAGTATTGAGTTGATTGGCATTGTTGTTGTCCACCTGTGTAGACCAATTCGTCCCACCATCTATCGTTCTGTAAACTGCCTGCAATCCATCTGTGTATGTTGCGTTGCTGCTGCCATCATGGGAGGCCAACACATAAAGAATATTCTGATTGGAAGGCGCCAAGGCCATGGAAGAACGACCCATTCCAGGATCATTCAACACTGCTTCCCAGGATGGGATAAACGCCTCTGCATCGTAAGAACGCCAGATCATGTGGTCATTGCGGCTGCCATCGGTGGAGAAGCAGCTGGCAAAGAGCACATCCTGGTTATTCAGATCCGTGCGCAACTGCAATTGGGTGCAACGACCAATACGGGTATTGGTGCCATCATCCAGATACATGGGTATCCAGTTTGCTCCACCATCGGTACTGCGAAACAGACCGCTGTTGGTGGCCGCATAGATACGGTTGCTGTTCCAGGCCGAGATTTTCAGGTCATTGACATAGTAGAAGCTGGAACCCGTGGTGGAAGCCAGTTGTGTCCAGGTCGCACCTCCATCGGTGGTCTTGAAGATGCCCGCGCCACGGACAGCATCCACGTTATAAAACCCCTCACCGGTGCCGGCATAAAGTATTTGGTTGTTGTTGGGGTCCATCACCAGTGAACTGACAGCCAGGTTGCCCATCAGGTCATCCAGTGGCTGCCAGTTGGCTCCCCCATCGGTGGTTTTCCACACACCACCGGCTACCGCCGCGGCATACATCGTGTTGCTATTGTTCGGGTCAATCACCAGCTGCCGGGTGCGGCCGCCGATATTGCCGGGGCCGAGAAAGGTCCAGTTGACAAAGGCCGCCCGGCTACCCGGCTCCACAAACTGGCCCAACAGGCTGGAATACAGTGGCAACTGATCGGCCTGTACACGGGCCTGCTGGTACAGCGCATAATCCAGCGTGGTCTCACCCCGGGGTGCGCGCTTGTAGATAAAGAAATTACTGGCTTCCTGCGGCTGGTCGGCACGTTCCTCTGCCTGTTTGGCTGGTGGTTGGATGTTAGAGGTTTGCTGGCAGCCGGCCAGGGCTACGGCCAGCACCACAGGAA
>JALWTZ010000434.1 GCA_026993285.1 Lysobacterales bacterium
ACCACCACAATGATCAGCAGTGAGGTTCCACCAAAATAGAACGGGACCTTCCAGAACACAATCAGGAAGTCGGGCAACAGACACACCGCGACCAGATACAAGGCACCGAATGTAGTCAAACGGGTGATGACCTTGTCGATGTATTCCGCAGTTTGTCGACCCGGGCGAATACCGGGAATCAAAGCACCTGATTTTTTCAGGTTATCTGCTGTTTCCTTGGAATCAAAGACCAGTGCAGTGTAAAAAAAGCTGAAACCAATAATCAGCAAGGAATACATCAGGATATATATGGGTTCACCTGGAGACATGTAGGTCGCCACCTCTCGCAACCAGCTCATGCTGGGATGGGTACCGAACCAGTCAGCTACCGTAGCCGGAAAAAGAATCAGGCTGGAAGCAAAGATTGCGGGAATCACGCCTGCCATGTTCAGTTTCAGTGGCAGATGGGAACTGACACTCTTGTAAGCCGTTCGGCCCTGGCGTTGTGCATAATTGACCGTGATCTTGCGCTGACCGCGTTCCACAAAAACCACAAAGGCCGTCACACTGATGGCCATGGCCAGTAGCAGCAACACTTCGATCAGGTTCATGGATCCATTGCTTACGGATTCCAGCGTGGCCGCAATGGCCCTGGGCAGGCCGGCCACAATACCCGCGAAAATCAGGATGGAAATGCCGTTGCCAATACCCCGTTCTGTCACCTGTTCGCCCAGCCACATCAAAAACAAGGTTCCGGCCGTCAGCGTGACCACTGCGGTAAACAGGAAGCCAGGGCCGGGGTTCATCACCACCTGATAACCGGCTACGGCACCTTGCTGCTGCAATGCAGTAGCGATTCCTGCAGCCTGGAAGGCCGCCAGCACCACGGTGAAATAACGTGTATATTGGGTCAGTTTTCTGCGACCGGACTCCCCTTCTTTTTTCAATTCCTGCAGGGATGGCAGGGTCGAACCCAGTAACTGAATGATGATTGATGCAGAAATATAGGGCATAACACCCAGCGCAAACAGACTGAAACGGCCCAGCGCACCACCAGAGAACATGTTGAACATATCGATGATGGTGCCTTTTTGCTGTTCCATCAACTGGATCAAGGCCAGCGGGTTCACGCCGGGCACGGGAATAAAGGTGCCCAGGCGGAAAACCACCAGCGCACCCAGCACAAACAAAATCCTCTGAGCCAGCTCAGAGGATTTGCCCATGCCGGACTGTTGGGCCATTGCGCCTTTTGCCATGGTTATTCTACCTTTCCACCCTGTTCTTCAATGACTTTGCGTGCACCCTTGGTGACGGCAAGTCCCTTGACTGTGACCGGACGGGTCAACTCACCCTGCATGATGATCTTGGCTTTTTTCACCCAGGGAGAAACCACCTTTTTCTCCTTGAGCAGATCCAGCGTGATCTCGTCGACATCCAGGGTGTTGATCTGGTACAGACGCACTTCCGCGCTGTAGCGCGCCATGCGCGAATTGAAGCCAATCTTGGGCAGACGGCGCTGCAAGGGCATCTGGCCGCCCTCGAAACCGACCTTATGATAACCACCGGAACGGGATTTCTGCCCCTTGTGGCCGCGGCCACCGGTCTTGCCCAGGCCGGAACCGATGCCCCGCCCCACGCGCTTGGCTTCTTTCTTGCTGCCTTCCGCAGGCTTGATGGTATTGAGTTTCATCTGCTTGTCCTGTTATTCAGCCACTTCTTCGACTTTCAGCATGTAGTACGCGCGATTGATCATGCCCCGGTTTTCCGGTGTATCGGCGACCACCACGGATTGATGCATCTTGCGCAGACCCAGTCCACGAACGGACAGACGATGATTTTCCGGTGTACCAATGGGGCTGCGGACCAGGGTGACTTTCAGATTCTTGTTAGCCATGGTTGCTCATAATCTCTTCAACGGGTTTACCACGCTTGCTGGCCACGTCTTCCGGGGAAGTCATCTGGGTCAGCGCCTTGATAGTTGCACGCACCAGGTTGATGGGGTTGCGGGAACCAATGCTCTTGGCCAACACATTCTGCACACCAACCGCTTCAAAAACGGCACGCATCGCACCACCGGCAATCACACCGGTACCATCGGATGCCGGTTGCATGTAAACCTTGGAGCCGGCATGCTTGGCACGGGTGGGATACCACAAGGTACCCCCATTCAGACTGATGGACTGCATGTCGGCCCGGGCACGGTCCATGGCCTTCTGGATGGCCAGGGGCACTTCACGGGCCTTGCCATAGCCAAAGCCCACCTTGCCATTGCCATCGCCCACTACACACAAGGCGGTAAAGCCGAATTGACGGCCACCTTTCACCACCTTGGCCACCCGGTTGACGGCAACCAGTTTCTCGATCAGGCCGTCGTTGTTGTCTCTGTCGTTTCTAGCCATTGCTTTGAATATCCCGTATTGAAATCAGAACTGAAGACCGGCTTCGCGTGCCGCATCCGCCAGTGCCTTGATCCGACCGTGGTACTTGAACCCGGAACGGTCAAAGGCCACTTTGTCGATACCGGCAGCCTTGGCGCGTTCACCAATGACCTGTCCCACACGCGCGGCCGCTTCACGGTTGCTGGTGTTGGAAAGGCCATCCGCCACATCCTTCTGCAGCGTGTTGGCCACGACCAGGACCTTGTTTTCGACACTGTCGATGATCTGGGCATAGACATGCTGGCCAGTACGGTGCACCGTGAGACGCGGCACGCGCAACTGGCGAATCTTCGCCCGGGTTTTTCTTGCACGGCGAATTCGTGCGGTCTTCTTGTCCATTTCAATAACCTCTTATCTGTGGCCTGATCAGGCTTTCTTGGTTTCTTTGAGGGAGATTTCTTCACCGGCATAACGCACGCCCTTGCCCTTGTAGGGCTCCGGCGGACGGAATGCACGAATTTCTGCAGCCACCTGGCCCACCTGCTGCTTGTTGGTGCCCTTGATGACGATTTCAGTCTGGCTGGGCGTTTCCGCGGTCACACCCTCAGGCAGTTGGTATTCCACCGGGTGGGAGAATCCAAGGCTGAGATTCAGCTTGTTACCCTGTGCCTGGGCACGGTAGCCCACGCCCTTCAGTTCGAGCTTTTTCTCGAAACCCTGGGAAGCACCAATGACCATGCTGTTGAGAATGGAGCGCATGGTACCGGCCATGGCACGGTCCTGATCGGTGACCGGCTTGACCTGCAGCTGGCCGTCTTCCTGTTCCACCGTGACCGTGGGGTGCATGTCAAAGGATTCCGTACCCTTGCTGCCCTTAACGGTAACATGCTGGCCCTGAATGGTGACTTCGGTACCCTTGGGCACAACAATGGGCTGTTTTGCAATTCTGGACATTTCGTTCTACCTCAGGCCACGTAACAGATGATTTCACCACCCTGGCCAGCAGCACGGGCCTGGGCGTCTGTCATCAAACCGCTGGATGTGGAAACAATGGCAATACCAAAGCCACCGCGTACGCGCGGCAACTCATTCTTGCCCTTGTAGGTGCGCAATCCCGGACGGCTGACGCGCTCGAGCCGATCAATCACCGGTTTGCCACCGTGATATTTCAGTTCGATGGTCAACTGCGGATGTGCTTCATCACTGACACTGTAGTCCTTGATGTAACCTTCGTTTTTCAGCACTTCAGCAATGCCGGCTTTTTGTTTGGACGCGGGCATGCTTACGCTCAGTTTCTTGGTAGCCTGTGCGTTGCGGATCCGCGTCAGCATGTCCGCAATGGGGTCTGTCATTGTCATGGGTCTTATCCTCTTAAACTATCCGCGCGCCACTTACCAGCTGGCTTTTTTCAAGCCGGGCACATCCCCACGCATGGTGGCCTCACGCAACTTGTTGCGGCACAGGCCGAACTTGCGGTACACCGCATGCGGGCGACCGGAAACCTGGCATCGGCGAGTCATGCGCGACGGGCTGGAATCCCGCGGCAGCTTCTGCAGCTTGACCTGGGCTTCCATGATTTCATCAAAAGAGCTTTCCGGGTTGTTGATGATTGCTTTCAGCGCTGCCCGCTTGGCGGCATACTTGGCTGCCAGCTTCTGACGCTTGAGTTCGCGCTGCACCATGCTTTTCTTGGCCATCTTAGTTCTCCAAGCCTCAGTTCTTGAACGGGAAGTTGAATGCGCTCAGCAAAGCCCGCGCTTCTTCATCATTTTTTGCCGTCGTGGTAATGGCGATATCCATTCCGCGAATAGCGTCTACTTCGTCAAAATTGATTTCCGGGAACATGATCTGCTCCTGGATACCCATATTGTAATTACCCATGCCGTCAAAGGACTTTCCACTCACACCGCGAAAGTCACGGATACGCGGCATGGCGATGTTCACCAGCCGGTCCAGGAATTCCCACATGCGCTCGCGGCGCAGGGTAACCTTGCAGCCGATGGGCCAGCCATCACGAATCTTGAAGCCGGCAATGGACTTGCGTGAATAGGTGGGGACAGCTTTCTGACCGGCAATCAGGGTCATTTCCTGAAGGGCATTTTCAAGCACTTTCTTGTTGCCTACGGCCTCGCCCAACCCCATGTTGAGGGTAATCTTGGACAGACGCGGGACTTCCATCACGCTCTTGTAACCGAACTGGTCCATCAACTTCTGAACCACTTCTTCTTGATAGTATTTCTGCAGACGAGTCATCGTTATTTCCTCAAGCATCCACGACTTCGCCAGTACTGCGATATACGCGTACCTTGCGGCCGTCTTCGAGCACCTTGTATCCCACGCGTTCGCCCTTGCCGGTAGCCGGGTTGAACAGCATCACATTGCTGACATGCAGCGGCGCTTCCTTTTCGATAATACCTCCCGCAAATCCGCGGGAAGGATCGGGTTTGGTATGGCGCTTGACCATGTTCAGGCCTTCCACCAAAACACGATCGTTTTTCAGTACGCGCAGCACGGTGCCCCGCTGACCCTTGTTTTTTCCTGTAATGGCGATGACTTCATCACCCTTTTTAATACGTTGCATTTCTTCAACCTCGAAACGGTCAGAGCACTTCGGGTGCCAGGGAAACAATCTTCATGAACCGCTCGCCACGCAGCTCACGGGTTACCGGGCCAAAGATACGGGTCCCGATAGGCTCGAGCTTGCTGTTGAGCAAGACGGCTGCATTGCCATCGAAACGGATCACGGATCCATCCGGGCGACGAACACCCTTGGCGGTACGAACCACCACGGCGTTGTAGACTTCACCCTTTTTCACCTTTCCGCGCGGGATGGCATCCTTGACGGTGACCTTGATCACATCGCCGATATTGGCATAACGACGCTTTGAACCACCCAGTACCTTGATGCACATGACCTGGCGGGCACCACTGTTGTCAGCAGCAGCCAACATTGTTTGCATCTGAATCATGTCATGTCACTCCAGTCAGTATCCTGCTTGCAGCAGAATCATCAGGCCCATTACTGGGCGCGTTCTACAATTTCCACAACCTTCCAAGTCTTGCTCTTGGAATAGGGGCGGCTTTCCACGATTTTCACGCGATCGCCCTCGTTGCAGCTGTTTTCTTCATCATGCGCGTGCACCTTGGTGCTACGCTGGATGATCTTTCCATACAACGGATGCTTGACGCTCCGTTCCAGCAGGACGGTTACGGTCTTGTCCATCTTGTTACTGACCACCTTGCCCTGCAGGGTGCGCTTGATCTTGCTTTCGTTGCTCATGCTTGCGCTCTCTTCATTTCGTTCAGCACAGTTTTAACGCGTGCAATGTCACGGCGTACGGCCTTGACCTTGTGGGTCTCGGTCAACTGCCCCACACCTTTCTGCATGCGCAGGGAAAACTGCTCCTTGAGCAGGTTTTCCAGCATTTCTTTCAACTCGCTTTCGCTTTTGCCACGCAATTCGCTTGCCTTGCTCATAGCACGCCTCTCGTCACAAATGTGGTCTTCACGGCCAGTTTTGCAGACGCCAGACGAAATGCCTCACGCGCAACGTCTTCCGCTACACCTTCGATTTCATAGATCACCCGACCAGGCTTGATCACGGCAACCCAATATTCCACATTACCCTTGCCCTTACCCATGCGAACCTCGACCGGTTTTTTGGTAATGGGCTTGTCAGGGAATACCCGGATCCACAGCTTGCCGCCACGCTTTACATGACGGGTAATGGCACGACGACCCGCTTCAATCTGACGCGCGGTGATGAAACCGCGGGTGGTGGACTTGAGACCATACTCTCCAAAGCTCACCTTGTTGCCAGCCTGGGCCAGACCACGGTTGCGGCCTTTCTGCTGTTTTCTGAATTTTGTTCTCTTCGGCTGTAACATTTCAGCTTACTCCTTACCGTCTGCTGGCACGTTCTTGGGTCTTGGGTTCTTCCTGCTCGGCATACAGGTCGAACACTTCACCCTTGTAGATCCAGACCTTGATACCAATGATGCCGTAGGTGGTCAGGGCTTCAGCAAAACCATAGTCAATGTCCGCACGCAGTGTGTGCAGCGGCACACGGCCTTCGCGATACCATTCGGTACGGGCAATGTCGGCACCATTCAGACGACCAGCCACACTGACCTTGATACCGCCAGCACCCAGGCGCATGGCATTGCCAACGGCACGCTTCATGGCGCGGCGGAACATGATACGGCGTTCCAGCTGGGATGCAATGCTTTCTGCAACCAGTTGTGCGTCCAGCTCCGGCTTGCGCACCACTTCCACATTGATATGCACCGGCAGGCCGGCAATCTTGCTTACGGCCTGACGCAGCTTTTCAATGTCTTCACCCTTCTTGCCGATCACAATGCCCGGACGCGCCGTGTGAATGGTGATACGCATGCTCTTGGCGGGGCGTTCAATCTTGATCTTGCTGACGCCGGCCTCGAACAGACGCTTCTTCAGGTATTCACGCACCCGCAGGTCGGTATTGAGGTATGCGGAATAATCCTTGCTGTTTGCAAACCACTTGGAATTCCAGTCCTTGGCAATGCCCAGGCGCATTCCGATCGGATGTACTTTCTGACCCATAATTCTGCCTTTATCAGTTCGGTATCTTTACAACCCGCCTCAATCGCCCACGGTCACGGTAATGTGACTGGTACGCTTGAGGATTCGAGTACCACGGCCCTTGGCACGTGCTCTTCCCCGCTTGAGGGTCGGGCCTTCGTCCACATAGACAGCGGTCACTTTCAGTTCATCGATGTCCGCGCCTTCATTGTGCTCGGCATTGGCCACGGCCGAGAGCAGTACCTTGCGCATCAGATGCGCGGCTTTCTTGGTACTGAAAGACAGCAGCTGCTCGGCCTTGTCCACCGGAAGACCACGAATCTGATTGGCCACCAGCCGTACTTTCTGGGCGGAAATGGCTGCACGCTTGTGTTTTGCTGAAACTTGCATGATTTTCGCCTCTTATCGCTTGGACTTCTTGTCAGCCGCGTGACCACGGTAGGTACGGGTCAGGGCGAATTCGCCCAGCTTGTGCCCGACCATGTTTTCGTTGACCAGTACCGGCACATGCTGACGGCCGTTGTGCACGGCAATGGTCAGACCTACCATTTCCGGCATGATCATGGAGCGGCGCGACCAGGTCTTGATCGGACGCTTGTTGTTGCTTTCAATGGCGGCCTCGACTTTCTTCATCAGATGATGATCGACGAACGGCCCTTTTTTAATTGAACGTGGCATTTGCTTGTCCCACCTTATTTGCGACGACGCACAATGTATTGATCAGTACGCTTGTTCTTACGAGTCTTGTAACCCTTGGTCGGCATGCCCCAGGGGCTGACCGGATGACGGCCTCCGGAGGTACGGCCTTCACCACCACCATGTGGGTGATCCACCGGGTTCATGGCCACGCCGCGAACCGTCGGGCGAATACCACGCCAGCGGTTGGCACCCGCCTTGCCCAGCTTGCGCAGGGAGTGTTCGCCATGACTGACCTCGCCAATGGTGGCACGGCAGTCGGCCAGCACCTTGCGCATTTCGCCGGAACGCAGACGCAGGGTGGCATAGGTGCCTTCACGGGCCACCAGCTGTGCCATGCCGCCGGCACTGCGAACCATCTGCGCGCCCTTGCCCGGTTTCAGTTCCACACAGTGCACCACGGTACCCAGCGGAATATTCCGCAGAGGCAGGCAGTTACCGGCCTTGATGGGTGCTTCACGTCCGGACATCAATTCGTCTCCGGCCTTCACACCCTTGGGTGCGATGATGTAGCGACGCTCACCATCCAGGTATTTCAGCAGGGCAATGTGTGCCGTGCGGTTGGGATCATGCTCGATCCGTTCCACGATGGCCGGAATACCGTCCTTGCGACGCTTGAAGTCGATGACCCGGTATTTCTGCTTGTGACCACCACCACGGTGACGTGTGGTGATACGCCCGTTGTTGTTGCGCCCGCCAGTCTTGGTCTTTTTTTCCACCAGCGGTGCGTAGGGCTTGCCCTTGTGCAAGCCCGGAGTTTTCACCTCAACTACACCACGGCGTCCGGGTGATGTGGGTTTCGCTTTTACGACTGCCATGACAGTACCCTTTATTCAGTGCCGTAGAAGTCAATGCTCTGGCCTTCAGCCAGGCTGACATACGCTTTTTTCCAGTCCGCACGCTTGCCGGAACGGAAACGGAAGGTTTTGCTCTTGCCCTTCATGTTCACCGTACGAACCTGCTGTACGCTGACATCGAAAAGGGATTCGACTGCTTCCTTGATCTGCTGCTTGGTCGCTGTCCTGGCCACCTTGAAGGTGTACTGATTCGCAGCCTCACCTACACGTGTGGTTTTTTCGGAAACGTGTGGCGACAACAGCACCTTGTAGACATGTTCTTTCATCAGCCCAGCCACTCCTCAATCTTCTTGGCCGCTTCCACGGTCATCACAACCTTGTCGGCAGCCACCAGGGTCACGGGATCCAGAGCATCCACATCAATCACGGCCACACCGGGCACGTTACGGGCAGACAGCATGGTTTCCACATCCGGGGATGCCACGACAACCACACCCTTGACCAGATCCAGTTCCGCAGCCTTGGCCACAAAATCACGGGTTTTACCGCTTTCCACCTTGAATGCATCCACCAGCATCAAACGCTCCTGACGAACCAGCTCGGAGAGGATGGTCTGCATGGCGGCACGATACATCTTCTTGTTGACCTTCTGGGAGTGATCCCGAGGCGTAGCCGCAAAAGTCTTGCCACCACCGCGCCACAGCGGGCTGCGGATGGTACCGGCACGTGCATGGCCGGTGCCTTTCTGCCGCCAGGGCTTCTTACCACCGCCACTGACGGCTGAACGATTCTTCTGCGCCTTGGTGCCGGCACGTGCTCCCGCCAGATAGGCGGTAACCACCTGATGCACGAGCGCCTCGGAGAAGGGGCGGGCAAAAGTCTTGTCGGAGAGGCTGACGCTTTGGCCGCCTTGTACATTCAGATCCATGTTTCTATCCCCTCTCAACGTGCCTTGACGGCCGGTTTAACCACAACACTGCCGCCGGTTGCACCTGGCACAGCACCCTTGATCAGCAGCAGGCCACGCTCGGCATCCACCTGCACCACTTCCAGGTTATGCGTGGTGACTTGCTCGTCACCCATGTGCCCGGCCATCTTCTTGCCCTTGAACACACGGCCCGGTGTCTGGCACTGGCCAATGGAACCCGGCGCCCGGTGGGACAGGGAATTACCGTGGGTGGCATCCTGAGTGCGGAAGTTGTGGCGTTTGACAGCACCGGCAAAACCCTTGCCCTTGCTTACGCCGGTCACATCCACTTTCTGGCCATTTTCAAACAACTCCACGGTCAGCGTCTTGCCCGGCTCGAACTCAGCCACCTGGTCGGCACTGACTCGAAACTCACGCAACACGCGCGCCGGTTCCACACCGGCCTTGGCAAAATGGCCAGCCATGGGCTTGTTCACCCGGTTCGGTTTCACGGGCTCGGCCGCAACCTGCAGGGCAAAATAGCCATCGGTCTCTTCGGTTTTCACCTGGGTCACCTGGTTGTTCACAACCTCGATCACGGTCACCGGCACGGATTGCCCGGTCTCCGTAAATACGCGGGTCATGCCTCGCTTGCGCCCAATCAGTCCAATCGTCATGGTTCTATGCCTTGTTCTTTTGATCAAAACAGCTTGATCTGCACATCCACACCGGCGGGCAGATCAAGTTTCATCAATGCATCCACAGTCTTGTCGTTGGGATCGACAATATCCATCAACCGCTTGTGGGTGCGCAGTTCATACTGGTCGCGAGCATCCTTGTTGACATGCGGCGAGATCAGCACGGTGTAGCGCTCCTTTTTGGTCGGAAGCGGGATCGGGCCTCGGATCTGGGCACCCGTACGGATCGCCGTTTCCACGATTTCGCTGGCAGAACGGTCGATCAAACGATGATCGAAAGCCTTCAAGCGAATTCTGATTTTCTGGTCAGCCATTTCTTTTTGCCTTTAACTGTTTACAACTGCATTTGCAGTCGGAATCACTCGATGATCTTGGACACCACGCCCGCACCCACGGTACGGCCACCTTCACGGATGGCAAAGCGCAGGCCTTCTTCCATGGCGATGGGCGCAATCAGCTGCACCTTCATCTGGATGTTGTCACC
>JALWTZ010000435.1 GCA_026993285.1 Lysobacterales bacterium
AGCCATGGGTATCAGGGGAGCTTGCATGAAAAGGGCCTCATGTTAGAACCAGATCATCCCGGTGAATGGCTTCATCACTGTAAAGATAACCCAGTATATCGGCAATCTTGTCGGTATTCTGCCCGCGAATGCGCTGCAGTTCCGTGGCATCGTATTGGGAAATGCCGGTGCCCAGCAATAACCCGGACGGGGAAAGAATATCCACACGATCGCCGCGGCGAAAACCCCCGTTCACTTGCGTGATACCACAGGGAAGGAGGGAAGCACCCTTGCGCAGTGCAGACTCGGCTCCGGCATCCACCTGCAACTGGCCGGCGGAATGCTGGGTATGCAACAGCCAGTGCTTGCGAGCAGAGAGCGGTTGCCGGGAAGCATGAAAGCGGCTGCCCGGGCAAAAACCGGACTCCAGAGCAAGCAGTGCATCGGGGTTGCGACCGTTGACGATCAGGGTGTCGATACCGGCATCCATGGCTACCTGGGCGGCCTGGAGTTTGGTTTTCATCCCGCCGGTACCCACATGGGTGCTGGAATCACCGGCGGCGGCACGCAAGGCATCGTCGATAACTTGAATATCGGAAAGAAGCCGGGCACCGGCCTGTTCTGGATGCCGGTCATAAAGCCCGTCCACATCACTGAGGATGACCAGCAGGTCGGCATCCGACAATACCGCCACATGAGCAGCCAGATTGTCATTGTCTCCGAGCTTGAGTTCATCCACGGCTACCGTATCGTTTTCGTTGACGATGGGCAGCGTTTCCCAGGCCAGCAATTGCTCCAGGGTGGCGCGGGCATTGAGAAAGCGACGCCGACGTTGCAGATCCTGACGGGTGAGCAGGACCTGGGCGCAGGGCCGATCGAACAAGCGTTGCCAATGCGTCATCAACAAGGTTTGCCCGATGGCTGCCAAGGCCTGTTTGCCGGAAAGCGCGCGCTGCATGGCCGGTTGCACCTGAGGCAACCGGTCACGACCTGCGGCAACACTGCCGGAAGAAACCAGCACCACTGCCTTGCCCTGTTGCCACCAGTGCTGGATCAGGCGGGCAATATCCAGCAGGAAGCGGGTGGAGCACCCCTGACCATCCGGTGCGATCAGGCTGCTGCCCACCTTGAGCACGACACGTTTGAAATCTGGCAAGGTTCGTTCTTTCATGCCGCAATGTTACCTGCAGGTGGCAGCGAAAGGCAGTACCCATGTGGGAACGGTTCAGATACGGTTCAGGCAGGAGCTGTAGACTGAAGCTGTCATTCTCGCGGGAGAACCGCCATGAAAAAGCTGATGTTGTTGCCGTTTGTACTGGTTCTGGGTGGATGTGCCACCTATGGTTATGGTGAAAGCTATGTGCAGGAATACAGGCCAGCCTATACGGTGCGAAGCTATTCGGTACCGGTATACGATACCTGGCTGGACCAGCCTTTCTGGACACTGGACCCCTGGTACTATCCGGCCTACGCCTATCGTAACTACAGCTATGGCGTCAGCTGGGTCAGTGACTGGGATGACGGCTATCCCTATTACGGCTATCCATACTACAGCTATACCCTGCACTACAGCCCCATCTATATCTCCAGCTGGTACGACCATGGCTATTCCCGTGGCATACACGGCTATTATGGTTTGCGGGATTTCTGGTGGCAGGACAGCTACCCCTATACCACCCATCACGGTGCCCGTCGGGAAGTCAGTCGCCTGCAACGCCAGCATCGGGTACCTGCCAGCGCCCACCGCTACAACAGCTACGGATACCCGCGCCATCACCAGAATGACCGGCATGTGCGTGAACCCTACACGGTTGGCTACTCGCGCTATGAGCGGACCCGCAGCGTACGCGGTGCCCATGGCTACGAGGACGGCCATCGTGGCCGATCCTCCATCAATGATCGGCATGCCGGCGAGCGGCGCATGCCCTTCAACCATCAGTACCGTGAAGACCACTACGGCAACAGGCTGGGCCACAGCAGTCGAGGTTATGCACGCGGCAATCATGCGGGTGAAGATCATGGTTCTGCGCGCAGGGAGCTGCGGCGTGTGGGCTATGCGACCGCGCCATCCTATTCGGCTGCGCCGGCACACACCAACCGGCCGGTACGGAACAATCCGGTGCACCGGCAGCCCGGACATGCAGTCCGATCAACCGGGAATGGCTTGAAACCCGCCTACCCAGTGCAACCCGCCCACAGACCGGCTCGCAGCACCTATTCCACTGCTGGACATTCCAGCCGTTCGGCGCCGGCCAGCAGCGAGCGGGTTCATCGTTCGGAGGGCCGTTCCATGCAAGAACATGGACTGCCGGCGGCACGGCAACGGGATCACGGCCGTTCCTCCGGGCCACGCTGGCCCATGATGAAAGAGGCACACTGAAGGCCAGCCTGAAGAGTGTTGTTTCGGTAAGGTAATCAGTACTGGCGGGAAACGGCGTAACGGGCCAGTTCTGCCAGCGCATCCCGCCAGGGTGAGGCCGGCAGCGGCTGCAGGGCGTCGATGGCTGCCTGCATGGCGGCTTCCGCTTTTTCGCGGGAGTAGGTCAGTGCATCCGTTTCCTGAATGATGGCCAGAATGGGTTCCAGCTCTTCGGTACCACCCTGTTCGATGACGGCTCGCAAGCGTTGCCGGTCGGCTGGTCCGGCAACCTCCATGGCCCGCAACAGTGGCA
>JALWTZ010000436.1 GCA_026993285.1 Lysobacterales bacterium
TCCAGGTGGGCGAAGGTGGTGGCCGGCGAGGGGTCGGTCAAGTCGTCGGCCGGCACATACACGGCCTGGATGGAGGTAATGGAACCGGTCTTGGTGGAGGTGATGCGTTCCTGCAGGCGGCCCATTTCCTCGGCCAGGGTGGGCTGGTAACCCACGGCGGAAGGCATGCGGCCCAGGAGGGCGGACACTTCCACACCAGCCAGGGTGTAGCGGTAGATGTTGTCGATGAACAGCAGCACGTCACGGCCTTCATCACGGAAGTATTCGGCCATGGTCAGGCCGGTCAGGGCCACGCGCAGACGGTTACCCGGCGGCTCGTTCATCTGGCCGTAGACCAGGGACACCTTGTCCAGCACGTTGGAGTCCTTCATCTCGTGGTAGAAGTCGTTGCCTTCACGGGTACGCTCACCCACGCCGGCAAACACGGAGTAGCCGCTGTGCTCGATGGCGATGTTGCGGATCAGCTCCATCATGTTCACGGTCTTGCCCACACCGGCGCCGCCGAACAGGCCCACCTTGCCGCCCTTGGCGAAGGGGCAGATCAGGTCGATGACCTTGATGCCGGTTTCCAGCAGTTCGTTGGAGGTGGACTGTTCCTCGAAGGACGGGGCCTTGCGGTGAATTTCCCAGCGCACTTCCTCGCCGATGTCGCCGGCGTCATCCACGGGGTTGCCCATCACGTCCATGATGCGGCCCAGGGTCTTTTCACCCACCGGCACGGTAATGCCCTTGCCGGTGTTGGTGACTTCCAGGCCACGCTTCAGGCCCTCGGTGGCACCCAGGGCAATGGCGCGAACCACGCCGTCACCCAGCTGTTGCTGGACTTCCAGCAGCATGTCGTTTTCCACCACCTTCAGCGCGTCATAGATTTTCGGCACGGCGTTCAGCGGGAACTCCACGTCGATCACGGCACCAATGATTTGTACGATTTTGCCTGCACTCATGTTCGGCTACTCCTCAAACTCGATTCTGTTCACGCATCAGACGGCGGCAGCGCCACTGACGATTTCGGAAAGTTCCTGGGTAATGGACGCCTGCCGGGCCTTGTTGTAGGCCAGTTGCAGGTCGTCGATCAGGCTGCTGGCATTGTCGGATGCATTCTTCATGGCAATCATGCGCGCGGCATGTTCCGAGGCCAGGTTTTCCAGCACGCCCTGATAGACCAGCGATTCCACATAGCGGGTCAGCACATCACCCAGCAGGCTGATGGCGTCCGGCTCGTAGAGATAGTCCCAGTGGCTGCGGATTTCCGGGTCATCATCCGGCACCAGTGGCAGCAGCTGGTCCACCACCGGGGTCTGGGTCATGCTGTTGACGAAATCGTTGTAGCAGATGTACAGCTTGTCGATTTCTCCCTCACGGAAGGCATCCAGCATGATCTTGGTCACCCCGAGGATGTCGGCAATCTCCGGCTTGTCGCCCAGGTGGGAGACATGACCCTTGATCTCCACGTTCATCTTGCGGAAAAACTGGTTGCCCTTGCTGCCGATGGTGACCGCCTTCATGGGCACGCCCTGTTTTTCCCACTCGGCCATGTTCTGCATGATGGCCTTGAACTCGTTGGCGTTCAGGCCACCACAGAGGCCACGGTCGGTGGTGATGATGAGATAGCCCACGCCCCGGATTTCATCGCGGCTTTCCATCAGCGGGTGGGTATATTCCGGGTTGGCCCGGGCAATATGGCCGGTCAACCGCTTCATCATGCGCGCATAGGGGCGGGTGGCCGCCATGCGATCCTGCGACTTGCGGATCTTGCTGGCAGAGACCATCTCCAGTGCCTTGGTCACCTTGCGGGTGTTCTTGACACTGCGGATCTTGCTGGTGATTTCTTTTGCGCCTGCCATAATTCTGCCTGTTCAGTTGGGTCCAGGCAGGGTGCGATGCACCCTGCTTTTACCAGGTTCCGGTGGACTTGAAGGACTCCACCACCTGCTTCAGCCCGGCGGCGATCTCGTCGTCGTAGTTGCCGGTTTCGTTGATCTTGTCCATCAGATCCTTGTGGTTGTTGCGCAGGTGGTCATGCAGGGCCGCCTCGAAGGCAACGATTTCCTTCACATCCACATCATCCAGATAGCCTTCGTTGGCCGCATAGAGGCTGACGGCCATCTCGGCAATGGACAGCGGCGAGTACTGCGGCTGCTTCATCAGCTCGGTCACCCGCTGGCCACGCTCCAGCTGCTTGCGGGTGGTTTCGTCCAGATCGGAGGCAAACTGGGCGAAAGCCGCCAGCTCGCGGAACTGGGCCAGTGCCAGACGCACACCGCCACCCAGCTTCTTGATGATCTTGGTCTGGGCCGCGCCACCCACACGGGATACCGACAGGCCGGCGTTGATGGCCGGGCGGATACCCGCGTTGAACAGGTCGGTTTCCAGGAAGATCTGCCCGTCGGTGATGGAGATCACGTTGGTGGGCACGAAGGCGGACACGTCGCCGGCCTGGGTCTCGATGATGGGCAGGGCGGTCAGGGAACCGGTCTTGCCCTTGACCTTGCCTTCGGTGAATTTCTCCACATACTCGGCATTCACGCGGGAGGCGCGCTCCAGCAGGCGGGAGTGCAGGTAGAACACATCACCCGGATAGGCTTCACGCCCCGGCGGACGACGCAGCAGCAGGGAAACCTGACGATAGGCCCAGGCCTGCTTGG
>JALWTZ010000437.1 GCA_026993285.1 Lysobacterales bacterium
AGCACTCCCCGGCTGGCAAGACTTCCGGTGTGGTGGTTTCCCACCAGCTGACCGATGTGGAAGTCAGCTGTTATCCCAAGGATCTGCCGGAGTTTATCGAAGTGGATCTGACCGAGCTCAAGCCCGGAGATGTGATCAAGATTTCCGACCTGAAAGTGCCGGAAGGTGTCACCCTGGTGGCCCTGACGCAGGGTGAGGATCATGACCAGCCGGTGGTGACCGCTTCGCATGTTTCCGGTGGTGCGGATGCCGATGCGCCGGAAGCTGAAGAAGAGGCTGAAAGCGAAGACTGAGCCGACGGATGGCTTGTTCGCTTGCGCTGATTGTCGGGTTGGGTAATCCCGGCCCGGAATATGACCAAACCCGGCACAATGCCGGGTTTTGGTTTGTTGATGCCCTGGCAAGGCAGTTACAGGCTGCCTGGCGGGAGGATAGCCGCCTGCCGGCTGAAACCGCACGCGGTTCCCTGCAGGGCTGTGATCTGCGTCTGATCAAGCCCATGGCCTACATGAACCGTAGTGGTCTGCCGGTCGCCCGCCTTGCCCGGTTTTTCAAGATTGAGCCGGCGCAGATACTGGTCGTGCATGATGAACTGGACCTGCCCGCCGGGGTCATACGCTTCAAGCAGGGCGGCGGGCATGGTGGTCACAATGGCCTGCGCGATCTGGTTCGGCATCTGGGGTCGGCGGATTTTCAGCGCTTGCGAATCGGTATTGGCCACCCCGGCCACCGGGATCAGGTGGTTGATTATGTGCTGCGACGGCCAGGCCGTGAGGATCAGCAGGCCATTGAAGCAGCCCTGGAAGCGGGGTTACAGGTCTTGCCGGATCTGCTGGCGGGCAAGGCAGATGCGGCCATGCGCAAATTGCATGGCCGCAAAACGGCAAGATAAAACCGAACGAACGAGGCCGGGCTGGTCTCGTATCGTTTCGATCAGAGTGAGAATGACATGGGATTCAAATGCGGTATCGTCGGCCTGCCCAATGTAGGCAAGTCCACCCTTTTCAACGCCTTGACCGAGGCGGGCATTGCCTCGGAAAATTATCCGTTCTGCACCATTGAGCCCAATGTGGGCGTGGTGTCGGTGCCGGATAACCGCCTGGATGAGCTGGCGGCCATCGTCGAGCCGGAACGGGTGCTGCCCACGACCATGGAGTTTGTGGATATTGCCGGCCTGGTGGCTGGTGCCAGCAAGGGCGAAGGGCTGGGCAACCAGTTCCTGGGGCATATCCGTGAAACCGATGCCATTGCCCATGTGGTGCGCTGTTTTGAAGATGGCGATATCGTCCATGTGGAAGGCGGGGTGGACCCGATCCGTGATATCGAGACCATCAATACCGAGCTGGCGCTGGCCGACCTGGAAACGGCGGAAAAGGCGCTGACCAAGGCACAGAAGGCGGCCAAGGCTGGCGGCAAGGAGGCCCTGCAACGCAAGGCCACGCTAGAAAAGGTGGTGGCGCATCTTTCGGAAGGCAGGCCGGTTCGGACCCTGGAGCTGGATGAGATGGACCAGCCTGTGCTGCGGGAAATCCAGTTCATTACCGCCAAGCCGGTCATGTATGTGGCCAATGTGGCCGAGGATGGCTTCAGTGACAACCCGCTGCTGGAGAAAGTGCAGGCCTACGCGGCCAATGAGCATGCCGGCGTGGTAGCGGTCTGTTGTGCCATCGAAGCGGAAATCGCTCAGCTTGACGCTGAGGAAAAGCAGGTGTTTCTGGAAGATCTGGGCCTGGAAGAACCTGGGCTGAATCGTGTGATCCGGGCCGGTTACGATTTGCTGGGGCTGCAGACCTATTTCACGGCGGGCGTAAAAGAGGTTCGTGCCTGGACCGTGCACAAGGGTGCCACGGCACCGCAGGCGGCCGGGCGTATTCATACCGACTTCGAGAAAGGCTTCATTCGCGCGGAAGTAATCTCCTACATGGACTTCATCACCTACAAGGGTGAGCAGGGCGCGAAAGAGGCCGGAAAAATGCGATTGGAAGGCAAGGATTACATCGTCCAGGAAGGCGATATCATGCATTTCCGCTTCAATGTGTGACCGCTGGAGAGTATCCGTACGGTCCTTGCGCAAAAAAGTCCGCGCAAAGGCTTGACAAGCCGCGGGCTGATGAAGAGAATAGCCGGCTCGCTGGAGGGGTACTCAAGCGGTCAACGAGGGCAGACTGTAAATCTGCTGGCCATGCCTACGTAGGTTCGAATCCTACCCCCTCCACCATTTTCAAGGCCGGTGCCCGAAAGTGGCGCTGGTTTTTTGTGCGGGTGTAGTTCAATGGTAGAACCTCAGCCTTCCAAGCTGATGATGTGGGTTCGATTCCCATCACCCGCTCCAGCTTGTCAAAGGCTGGACAAGAAGGTTTGAGCCCATATAGCTCAGCTCGGTAGAGCACTTCCTTGGTAAGGAAGAGGTCACCGGTTCAAATCCGGTTATGGGCTCCATCATTGAGATGCAGGCAGGTTGGTGTTTCTCATTCATTGTGTTAACTGCGCGGAGTTTTTCTAGCGATGTCCAAGGAAAAATTTGAAAGAACAAAACCCCATGTAAACGTGGGAACGATTGGTCACGTTGACCACGGCAAGACCACCCTGACGGCGGCGCTGACGAAGGTGTCCGCGGAGAAGATGGGCGGTGG
>JALWTZ010000438.1 GCA_026993285.1 Lysobacterales bacterium
GCTGGATCTGCAGCGGGTTGGTTTCCGGGTTGAAGGGTTGTTGCTGCAGCCAGGCGGCCGGGTTGTCGGTTTCGTCGTTGTGCCACTGGCCCTGGTGGTACCAGCGCACCTGATAGGGACCGCCGTGTTGTCGCAGCAGCTCGCTGAGCGTGCCCTCGGCCAGCAGCTGGCCGTGGTCCATGATGCCGATGCGGTCGGCCAGCCGTTCCACTTCTTCCATGTAGTGGGTGGTGTAGACAATGGCATGCCCGGCATCGCGCAGTTGCTCGATGGCGTCCAGCAGCAGATTGCGTGATTGCGGGTCCACGCCCACGGTGGGCTCGTCCAGCAACAGCAGGGCCGGCTGGTGCAGCAGGGCCACGGCCAGGTTGAGCCGCCGTTTCATGCCACCGGAATACTGGCTGACGCGGTCATCGGCCCGGTCGGCCAGATGGGTCAGTTCCAGTACCCGTTCCACGGCCTCGGCCAGCGCCTGGCCGGAGAGACCGAACAGCTGGCCGAAAAAGCGCAGGTTTTCCCGTGCGGTCAGGGCGTTGTACAGGGCCAGGGCCTGGGGCGCCAGGCCCAGCTGGAAACGGGCCTGCGGGTCGGTGGGGGCCAGCCGGTCCAGCAGGAGAATGCGGCCCTGATCCGGGGCCAGCAGGCCGGCAATCATGGAAATGGTGGTGGTCTTGCCGGCCCCGTTGGGGCCGAGAAAACCGTAGATTTCTCCGGCTTTCACGCGCAGGCTGAGGCCACGCACCGCGTGCAGCGGGCCAAAGGACTTGTGCAGGTTTTCGATTTGCAGCATGGCGGCATCGGCTGGTTTGGAAGGTTCTGCCATTATTTCAGCAGTTACCATCCGGCACATGTGCTGCTGGTCATGCGCGGTTTGGCGGGGAGGGCGGTGATGGGGGTCAGGCGCTCTGGTGCAGGCCGTACTTGCGCATCTTTTCCACCAGGGTGGTGCGTTGCAGCCCCAGCAGGCGGGCGGCCTTGGCCACCACTCCGCCGCTGCGTTCCAGGGCCTGGCCAATGAGCATTTCTTCCAGCGAGGCGAGGTATTCCTTGAGCTGGATACCTTCCGGGCCCAGTTCCACCAGGGTGGGGGCGGTGTCTTCCGTTTCTTTTTCCCGTTGCAGGGGGATGATTTCGGCGCCTTCCGGCGGCGCGTCCTCGGGCAGGTATTTTTCCGGCAGGTGGTGCACATCCACCAGGCAGTCCGGGTAGAGAATGGCCAGCCGCTCCAGCAGGTTGGCCAGTTCGCGCACATTGCCGGGCCAGGGGTATTGCTGCAGGCAGCGCATGGCTTCCACGGAAAAATCCACCCGCCCCCGGTTTTCCTGCTCCATGCGGCTGACCAGGTTGTCGATGAGCAGGGGCAGGTCTTCCAGCCGGTCCCGCAGGGCCGGGGCTTCGATGGGAAAGACATTCAGCCGGTAGTAGAGGTCTTCGCGGAAGCGGTTTTCGGCGATGGCTTCTTCCAGGTTGCGGTGGGTGGCGGCGATGATGCGCACATCGGCCTGGATGGACTTGTTGCTGCCCACCCGCTCGAAGGTGCGTTCCTGCAGCACCCGCAGGATCTTGACCTGCATCATCAGCGGCATGTCGCCGATTTCATCCAGAAACAGGGTGCCACCCCGGGCCAGTTCGAAACGGCCCTGGCGGCTGGAGATGGCACCGGTGAAGGCCCCTTTCTCGTGGCCGAACAGTTCCGATTCCAGCAGCTCCGAGGGGATGGCGCCGCAGTTGACCGCCACGAAGGGCCGGTTGCGCCGGGGGGAGTTGAGATGGATGTTGCGGGCGATGACTTCCTTGCCGGTGCCGGTATCACCCTGAATCAGCACGGTGGCCTCCGTGGGCGCCACCCGGCGGATGAATTCCTTGACCTGCCGCATGGCCGGCGACTCCCCGGCCAGGCCGTCGAAATGCACGTCACCGCCACCGCTGGCAAAGGCGCGGCTGTGGGCAAATGCACGCACCTGCTGCAAAAACCCCTTCAGGTCCGCATAGGCTGGCTCCGGGCCGGAATGGCTCAGCCAGGTGGCATCGCTTTGCGGCGCTTCGGAAAGCACATGCAGGGGCAGGCCGGGGCGGGCGCTCAGGATGGCCTGCAAGCCGTCATCATCCAGCGCGGGCAGGATGGCGCCGTGGATACGGTCTTCCCGCGCGGCGGGAATGCGGTCATCCGCCGGGGTCTGCAGCAGCTGGAAGCCAAGAAATTCCAGGTGGGACAGGGTTTCCGGGCTCAGCGTCTCTGGTGCGACATGGATGGTGGCCACGGTGAAGCATCCTTTGTTATTGATAATTGGCTGCTGAAAAGTTTATTTTTCAACAGCCTGGGATGCATAGTGGCGATTTTTCTTCAGGTTGTCAATTCCTTGACGCGCTCTGGCTGCAGGTGGGGCAGTCGTTGTCTGCCGGCACTGTCACTTTTCTGACATCCATGGCCCGGCCATCCACCAGCAGCAATTGCCCGCGCAAGTCATCGGCCAGCCCCAGCAGCCACTGCAGAGCCAGATTGGCCTGCATGCTGCCCACCCAGCCGGGCATGGCGCCCAGCACACCGGCTTCGGCGCAGGTGGGCACGCCTTCCGGGGCCTGCGGGTAGAGGCAGCGGTAGCAGGGTTGCTGCCGCCGGCCCGG
>JALWTZ010000439.1 GCA_026993285.1 Lysobacterales bacterium
GTACAGGCCGGTACCGTATATGCGTTCAATATCGGCTTCCAGTTGCTCCACATCCAGCGGCTGCCCCAGCGGCTGGCGCAGCCTTTGCAGTACGGTTTCCTCTGCCAGCGGCAGGTCATTTTCCACCTGGATGGCCGCAATCTGCTGTGTCTGCGCCACCATGGGTGAAGGCAGCGGCCTTTCCCGCCCACACCATTGCCGGAATCGTTGCAGAAACCCTTCCGCAGCCTTGCGCCCCTCGGCGATGGCCAGGCTTGCCTTGTTGAAGTCACCCGAGCCGATTTCGCTCAAGTCCGGACGAATCAGCACATCGGCATCGGTGAGAAAATCTTCCTGATAGCTTTCGTTCTGGGCAATCATCATCCGGGTGAGCTGGTCGGTAACATCAATCAAAGAGCCCAGTTTGTCCTTGCCCAGCATGGGGGCGCTGACAGGCACGGCAATGATGTAGTCCACCCCCATCTGCCGCATGACGGTTACCGGCAGGTTGTTGACCAGGCCGCCATCCACCAGCTGATGACCTTCCCACTCCACCGGCGCGAAGATACCCGGGACATTCATGCTGGCTCGAATGGCTTCCGCCAGGTTGCCCCGCCGCATGACCACGGCTTCACCACTGACGATATCCGTGGCCACTGCGCGGAAAGGGATGGGCAGCCGGTCAAAATCACGGATGTCGGCACGGGGCAGGAAGAGCCTCTGCAACAGCAGGGAGATCTGCTGGCCGGTCAGAATGCCCGCCGGCAACACCAGTTTGCCGTTTTTCAACCCGGCACTGGCACCGATGAGACCGAGGCGATCGTCCTGCTTGCGTTGCATGGACCGCTGCTGCCGGGCTGCATCATCCGAAAAAACCCGCTCCCAGTCGATGCCCAGTGCAATCCGTTCGATCTGGCTTGCACGGTAACCGGCTGCATACAGGCCTCCGATGATGGCTCCCATGGAAGTGCCGGCCACAGCGTGTATTTGCACACCCTGTTCTTCCAGCACCTGCAGCACGCCCACATGCGCCAGCCCGCGCGCGCCACCGCCCCCCAAGACCAGTCCTACACGGGAAGGCTGCGGACGGGCGCATGCCGGTTCCTGCGTTTGCGCCGGCGCCAGCAACGGCCACCACAGGGCCAGTAACCCCAATAGCAACAGCGGGCGCACCGGAGTGATCCGGATCAGAAGGGGAAACCGCCCGGTGGCATGCCGCCGGGAGGCATTCCGCCAGGGGGCATGCCACCGGGCATCTTGCCCTTGAGCTTTTTCATCATGCTCTTCATGCCACCCTTGGAGAATTTTTTCATCATTTTCTGCATCTGCCCGAACTGCTTGAGCATGCGATTGACATCCTGAATGGAGGTGCCGGAACCCCGGGCCACCCGCTTCTTGCGCGAGCCACGGCTCATGAGATCCGGGAAACGGCGCTCCTTCGGTGTCATGGAATTGATGATGGCCAGGTGCTTTTTGGTTTGTTCGTCACCCACCTTGTTCATCACCTGGTCGGGCAGCTGCCCCATGCCCGGCAGCTTGTCCATCAACGCGCCCAGGCCGCCCAGGTTCTGCATTTGCATGAGTTGGTCGCGATAGTCTTCCAGCGTGAAGGTCTTGCCCTTGCTGACCTTGTTGGCCAGTTTCTGGGCCTTTTCCATGTCCACCTTGCGCTGCACTTCCTCCACCAGGCTGAGTACATCGCCCATGCCCAGAATGCGCGAGGCCATGCGGTCGGGGTGGAAAGGCTCCAGCGCGTCCACCTTCTCACCAGCGCCGATGAACTTGATGGGCGCGCCGGTGATCTGACGCACGGAAAGGGCCGCCCCGCCACGGGCATCACCGTCGGTCTTGGTCAGCACCACGCCGGTCAGCGGCAGGGCCTCGCCAAAGGCCTTGGCCGTGTTGGCCGCATCCTGCCCGGTCATGGCGTCCACCACAAACAGGGTTTCCGCCGGATTGACGGCCTGGTGAATCTGGCGAATCTCGCGCATCATCACCTCGTCCACATGCAGGCGGCCGGCGGTATCGACGATAAGCACATCCACACCCTGCCGGCGGGCCTGTTCCACCGCCTGCTGCACGATCTCTACCGGCTGCTGTTCCGGCGAGGAAGGCTGGAAGACGGCGCCCACCTGACCGGCCAGGGTCTGCAGCTGGTCAATGGCCGCCGGGCGGTAGATGTCGGCACTGACCAGCATCACCTTCTTTTTCTGCTCAATGAGGTGCCGGGCCAGCTTGGCGCTGGTGGTGGTCTTGCCCGCGCCCTGCAGGCCGGCCATGAGAATGACCACCGGCGGCACCTGCTGGAGATTGAGGCCAGCCGTGCCCTCGCCCATGATGCGGGTGAGCTCTTCCTGCACCACCTTGACCAGCATCTGGCCGGGGTTGAGGCTCTTGAGCACTTCGGTGCCCACGGCACGCTCGCGCACCCGCTGGATGAAATCCTGCACCACCGGCAGGGCCACATCGGCCTCCAGCAGGGCAATGCGCACTTCTCGCAGGGCTTCTTTGATATTATCTTCGGTCAGACGGGCCTGCCCGCGCAGTTTGCGTACGGTATTCGACAGCCGGTCGGTCAAGTTTTCA
This sequence comes from Lysobacterales bacterium, assembly GCA_026993285.1. Classification (GTDB taxonomy): domain Bacteria; phylum Pseudomonadota; class Gammaproteobacteria; order Xanthomonadales; family S139-57; genus S139-57. The sequence continues at coordinate 2,566 of JALWTZ010000439.1, forward strand.
AACATGGTCACATACCACCTGGTACCCAATGATTTCTGAAATTATAGCCGGTTTACTCCCATTCACCGGGGAAAATCACCACAAGGGCCCGGATTCATGAACCTGCCACCGGTCCTGCTGCTGTGGATTGCCGCCATCGCCTATCTATTGGCGGCCTGGATGATCTGGCATACGCTGAGCCGGGACCAGCACCACACCTTGCCGGCAGCCATTCTCGGTGGCGCGGGCCTGCTGGCCCAGGGGTGGTATCACCTGGGCCCGCTGACCAGCGGCCAGCCGCTGAACTTTGCCTTTTTCCATGCCCTGTCACTGGTCTCCGGTACGCTGGTGGCCCTGTGGCTGGCAACCCTGTTCCGGCCCGCCATGCGTTCCCTGGGCGCCGTGCTGCTGCCCTACGCGGCCATCACCACGGTGATCCTGGCCGTATTTCCCGACCCGGCGCCGGTAACCGAGCCCCATCGCTGGCAACTGGAACTGCATGCCGCCATTGCCGTACTGGCCTACGCCAGCCTCAGCCTGGCGGCCATACAGGCCGTGCTGCTCTGGCTGCTCGATTACCTATTGCGCCAGCCCCGCTATCTGCCACTGGCCAGCCGTCTGCCCCCCCTGCAGGCCATGGACAAGCTGCTGTTCCGCATCGTGGCCGTGGGTTTTCTCCTGCTCAGCCTGACCCTGCTCAGCGGCATTCTTTTCGTGGATGACCTGTTCGCCCAGCACCTGGTGCACAAGACCGTGCTTTCCATGCTGGCCTGGCTGGTGTTCGGCATCCTGCTGCTGGGCCGGGTATTTCGTGGCTGGCGCGGGCGCGTGGCCGTTCGCTGGACCTTGAGCGGCATGACGCTGCTCCTGCTGGCCTATTTCGGCAGCAAGCTGGTCATTGAACTGATTCTGCAACGCACATGACAGAAACCACCGTATGGCTCATGCTCGGCGGCCTGGTGCTGCTGATCCTGCTTTCAGCCTTTTTCTCCAGTTCCGAAACGGCCCTGATGGCCATCAACCGCTACCGCTTGCGCCATCTGGCCGAACAGGGCAAGAAAGGTGCAATCCGTGCGCAGAAGCTGCTGTCGGAACCCGACAAGCTGATTGGCGTCATCCTGCTGGGCAACAATTTCGTCAATATTCTTGCCTCGGCACTGGCCACCATGCTGGCCATTCATTTCTGGGGCGATCAAGGCGTGGCCATTGCCACCACGGCCCTGACCATCATCATTCTGGTCTTTGCCGAAGTCACACCCAAGACGCTGGCAGTCAATCATCCGGAAAAAATCGCCCTGCCGGCCAGCCTGCTGCTGCAAGGGCTGCTGAAATTGCTGTTCCCGCTGGTCTGGCTGATCAACCAGATCACTCGTGGACTGCTTCACCTGCTGGGCCAGAGCCATTCGGACAATCGCCAGCAACTGAGTACCGCCGAACTGAAAGCGGCGGTTTTTGAGACGGTTCACTTGGGGCAGAAACACCAGGACATGCTGGTCAACATTCTGGAGCTGTCCCGCCTGAAAGTGGAAGAGGTCATGGTGCCGCGCAATGAGATACAGGGGCTGGATCTCGATGACCCCTGGGATCTGCTGGTCAGGCGCATGACCAGCGCCTATTACACGCGATTCCCGGTCTACCAGGGGGACCTCAACGATCTGAAGGGCATTCTGCACATCCGTCAGGTGGTGCAACCCCTGGCCCGCGGCACCCTGGACAAGGCACAGATGCTGAACCTGATTCGCAAGCCCTACTTCATCCCCATGGGCACCAGCCTGTCACGACAGTTGCTGGAGTTCCAGAAACATGAACGGCGCATGGCCATGGTGGTGGATGAATATGGCGACATCCAGGGACTGGTCACGCTGGACGATATTCTCGAGGAGATTGTGGGCGAATATACCTCCGAACCGGTTACCCGCACCCGCTATCTGACCCAGCGGGGAGAAAACGAGTTTGTGGTGGATGGGCGAGCCGACATCCGTACCCTGAACCGCCGCATGGGCTGGGCCTTGCCCGATGAGGAAGCCCGCACCCTCAACGGTCTGCTGCTGGAGCAATTGGAAACCATACCCAAACCGGATACCCATATCCGCATCGGCAATCTGAACATTACTATCCTGAAAGTGAAAGACAACCACATCAAAACCGTTAGAATAGTCACCCTAGAACCGGAAGAGCATACGGAAGGCGAGCATGAGCCAGAACAGCAATGAACGCAGACAATTCAATCGTTTCCCGCTGGAAGCCAGCGTGCGCCTGTTCTCCGGTCAGGCCTGCTGGAACACCACCCTGCTGGACCTCTCCATGCGCGGTGTGCTGCTGGCCCGCCCAGAAGGCTGGGAAGGCCAGCCCGGCGATCGCTTCCGGGTGGAAATCGCCCTGCCCAACCAGAACCGCCTGGGCATGGCCATCACCGTGGCCCACGTAAGAGACAACCAGATCGGTGCCCACTGCGACCGGATTGATTTCGACTCTTTCAGCAAGCTGAAACGCATTGTCGAGCTGAATCTGGGTGACCCCGCACTGCTCTCTCGCGAACTGGAGCACCTGAATTACAACTGACCCCTCACCGAGGAAATCACCATGAAATCATTGCTGACCCTGTTCTTCTGCATCCTCACCCTGCCAGCCTGGGCGGAAAAACCCACCAGCAGCACCTTCAATATCGAGCAGACCGTGGTCAAGGTACCCGTGGCTGATGACCTGAGCGTGGAAGACATCCGTGATTCCATGCAATCCAAGGCCTCGGAACTGAACATGAAATTCGTCGCTCACCAGCCGGTGTGGCAGGAGCTGAAAGCCCGTGGCATCGATTCCGGCGTGCTGGAAATCTTCCAGTTCTGCAACCCCGGTGATGCCAAGAAAATGGTGGACTTCAACCCCATTTTCGCCGCCTACATGCCCTGCCGCATCGCTCTGGTGGAAGACAGGAACCACAAAATGTGGTTAATGATGATCAATCTGGACATGCTGATCAACAGCACCCCGCTGCCACCGGAACAGAAAGCCATTGCCGAACGCATCAACGCCACCCTCAACACCATTCTGCAGGCAGCGGCAGAAGGCGATTTCTGAGCATGAACCTGGCCAGAATCCGCCCCGTGTTGCTTCTGGCCGGGCTGCTGTCTTGGCAGCAGGCAGCCGCCGATGTGGACGGCAAGCTGCCGCCCAAACCGGAGCCCCTGTCCCAATCACAACTGGAACAACTGTATGAACAGGGGCGGCAACGCTGTGATCAGGGCTGTGTAACCCCTTTCGGGCAGCTGCTGGGCAGCAACCGGGGCGTGGTGGCCTACTCCAACTGCCGTTCCGAATGCATACGGCCGGAATACAGCTTCCTCAACCTGAAAACCGGCGCAATCAGCCTTCACCAGCAAGACCCGAAGCAGGCCGGCCTGCACTATGTCGGCGTCATCTACCAGTGCGTGGAATACGCCCGCCGCTGGTGGATGACCCAATGGGGTGTCCGCTTCGGTTCCGTGGACAGCGCCTGGGAGATTCTCTATCTCGAAAAAGGCCGTTTCGTGGGCAGGGATGAAGATTTCGAACTGAACCGCTTTGTCAACGGGCAGGCCCACCAGCCACCGGCCGTGGGGGATCTGCTGGTCTACGCCCCGGACCGCGCCCGCGGAAACTGGCTGCACGGCCACGTGGCCGTGGTGGTGGCAAGCCAGCCCCAGGCCGGCTGGCTGGCGGTGGCGGAAGAAAACTACGACAACCGCCCCTGGCCAAAGGGGCAAGACCACGCCCGCAAGCTGCAACTGCTGCAAACCGGCCCCTACTGGCAGGTACTGGATCTGCCCCCCGGCCAGACAAGCAACCCGGAAGCCGGCATCATCAGCGGCTGGGTACGACCGGCGATACAAACCGATACAAAACAATAACCGCATCTTTACCGGTAGATCTCGTCATTTCACCGAAAATACCCGCTAATTCCGCCATATTGCCCACAGCCATGACCAAAGTCACTGGCCTTTTTTGCGCGCTTTGTGCTAATTTTTTTCCTGTGATTCAACACAGGAGGAACCGGCATGAAGCCCATCACTGAAACACCACTGCAACCCTCCCCTCTCGAATTTCAGCTGGCATCGACCAGGCATGTCCGGCCAGCCCGCCGCACCTGAAGATCCCCCATTGTCACCACTGCACGCTTGCGCCTGACCCTCGAACACCGGGGTCAGTCTTGTACGATGCACCGCGTTACAACACCACGGGAGAAAGCCATGAAAACGAAAAACACCCCTCTGCTGTCATTCGGCCTGCTGCTGATGAGCAGCCTGACGACTCTGCCCGCACACGCCGAAGCAGACCCGACAACGCCGGACAGCCTTTGCCGGAACCAGTATCAGGAATCCATGAAACAGGCCTGGAGCACACTGGAGGCCTCCAGCATTCCCAGCTGCGGAGTGGACGAAGATGTTCCCGAAATGGTTGCAGCCGACCAAGCGCAGATCAAAGCCGAACTGGCCGCCATGCCTGCCGATACCAACCTGCAACTCTATCGACTGCTGCTGGATTATGGTGATGAGCAACAAAAGCTGGCACTGGCATCCTTGCTGCAACAATACCCCTTGGGCCATTTTTCCCCAGGCATGCTGTACTGGCTGGCAACAAGCTGCCCACAGCTGGAAGCCTGCAGCCCGGCAGCGATCCTGCCACAACTGAAACAGCGCGCACCGCAGTGGATGGGCACCTGGTTGCTGGCCCTGCAGGAACTGCCTGCGGAACAAGACCCGACCCCCATTCTGGAAAAACTGGCTGCCAGCCAGACCAATCCCGTTCTTTCGCTGATGCCGGGTAGCGTCCAGGCACGCGAACAATATATGCAACAAGTGCTGCAAAGCCCCACAATGCAACAATGGCTGGATTCGCATCTCGATCCAGCCGCCTACAAGCTGAGCTATTCCGCGGGCCTGATTGCCCAGCAACCCGAAAACTGGTCACCGCTGGACTTACGCTGTCGGCAACAGGTCCAGCAAAACAACCGCCCTGGCATTGATGCCTGCCTGCGTTTTCTGGATGCACTGGCGCGACAGGATCGTGGTGTCAATCAGATGCAACGCAGGATCGCCCTGGATATTCAGGCACACCTGCTGGAAATGCTGGAACGGAACGAACAGGCCCAGGCCGTTCGCAAGCAGCTGCTTATGGAAAAAAACCGGGCCACCTTCCGCATACTGGATCTACTGATGGATTACAGCTGCAGCGATCCTCAGGCAGCCGCCTTGCTGGAAGGCTATCGCACACACCTGAACCAGGGTGGTGAATTCCAGGCACTGGACTGGTTTGAACAGGCCAGCGCACCCTATCTGGAAAGCCATCCCACTCTGCGCGACTACCTGCAGCAGTTACAGCAAGCCCAACAGCAACGGACACAGTGCCTTGCACAAAACCAACAAACGGCAAGCCGCTGATTTCAGTGCATGAATCTCACAAGGAGCGCGCTTATGAAAAAACTGACCACTACACTGCTGTTCACACTGGCACTGGGCACCGCACTGGCCGGTGATGAATCCTTGAATACATCCCAAGCAGACGCGAATGAGCCCGAAGCGGCAGAACTAGCCTATAAGAAAGCGCGGAATGCCTGCGATCAGCTCTATGCAAACCGATGGAGAGAAGTCCAGGAACGCATCCAGGAAGCCCACCCTGAATATTGCGATCTCTCACAGTACATGCTGTACCCGGAAGACCCTGAAACTTTCCAAAAAAAGTTGAATCAAGTACTGACTGAACTCCCCATGAATGATGATCTTCGTGTGATTCGCTATCTTTCCTTACCTAAAGTTGCACAACAGAAAGATCAAAAAAAATGGGAAGAACAGGTGGATATCCAGAAACTGTCCAACCCGGTACTGGCACTGTTCACACAACACTGCATCCAAGATAAGGGTCGCTGTGACCCACACCCCCCACTGAAAGCTTTGCAACTACGGGAGGAAGACTGGTCGTTCACCTGGCTGTTGACCCTGATGACGCTGTCACCAGAAGAGGATCCACAGGATATCCTTGCTTTACTGGCCAACAGTGAAAAGATCGAAAGCCTCTGGATACAACCCGAGCTACTGAAATACCTGCTCCTTTTTACCGATCAGGTCATGGATACGGATGTCTTCCATGAACAGATTCCAGAATCAGCCAATGAAGAACTCATGGCCATCAACCGCTACACTCTGGCACAACGGCTGAAGACAGAATATAGCTATCGACCTTGGCTTGATCTGGATTACCACTGCAGACGAATGTTGGACAATGACCTGACTATCGCTGCGGAAGACTGTTACCGCTTTGCAAGGAAAGGCATCAACCGACAACAAACTTTTAGCGAGCCCGCAATCATGGAACTGTATTTCTATGCCTTGGACTGGTTGCTAAAAGAAGATCTTGAACAGGAACACGCCAAGCTGAATCAACAGCGTGAATCACTGCATCAATTGAAAGAAATCATGATAACGCGGCTACAACAGTTGACCCCCGTAGCATGCAGCCATCCCGAAGCCGCACGATTGATTGCAGGCTACATGAAAGAACGGCTTCTGCACGGGCAAATTTCCGCTTCCCAGTGGTTCACTCAACAGGACATATCCGAAATCCCCAAACTGGATGTGGAAAAACTGATGCTGGAATACGGCAAGGAAGAACTGGAAGAGGCTGCCCTGCAACGAGCACAGTGTCTTGAAGAAGCCCGCGCTCTTGCCCCCGAAGTGGAAGAAAGCTTCGGGCAGTGCGGCCCAATGGATAATACCAGCCAGTAAACGATATTTACTCATGCGGCACAGGGAAGTGCCACCTACCCCCCTCAAAACGCCTGATCCAGCGCCTGCACCAGCTGTTCCACGGCAATCACCTCCAGCCCCGGCAGGGCCTTGCGCGGGCGGTTGGCCGCCGGCACCAGCGCCCGGGTAAAGCCGTGTTTCTGCGCTTCACGCAGGCGCTCCTCGCCATTGGCCACCGGGCGGATCTCACCGCTCAGACCCACTTCGCCGAAAGCCACCAGCCCCTCGCGCAGCGGGCGGTTGCGAAAGCTGGAGAGTACCGCCAGCAACAGGGGCAGGTCGCTGGCGGTTTCCGACAGGCGCATGCCGCCCACCACATTGACGAAGACATCCTGATCACCCAGGGCAATGCCGGCGTGGCGGTGCAGCACGGCCAGCAACAGGGCCAGGCGGTTCTGCTCCAGCCCCACCGCCACCCGACGGGGATTACCCAGCTGGCTGTGGTCCACCAGCGCCTGCACTTCCACCAGCAGCGGGCGGGTGCCCTCGCGGGTCACCAGCACCACCGAACCGGGCACCGGGCCGGGATGACCGGAAAGAAACAGGGCGCTGGGATTGCTCACCGGCTTCAGGCCCTGCTCGGTCATGGCAAACACGCCCAGCTCGTTGACAGCGCCGAAACGGTTTTTCATCCCGCGAATCACCCGGAAGCGGGAACCGCTTTCCCCCTCGAAATAGAGCACGGTATCCACCATGTGCTCCAACACCCGTGGCCCGGCGAGCGCGCCTTCCTTGGTGACATGCCCCACCAGCACCACGGTGGTGCCGCTTTGCTTGGCGAAGCGCACCAGCTGGGCGGCGGATTCCCGCACCTGCGCCACCGAACCGGGGGCGGACTGCAACTGCTGGGTGAACAGGGTCTGGATGGAGTCCATCACCAGAAAGGCCGGCTTTTCCTGCTGACAATGAGCCAGCACCGTCTCCACGCAGGTTTCCGCCAGGCAGCGCAGGCCCTCGGCTTCCAGCCCCAGCCGGCGGGCGCGCATGGCCACCTGCCCCAGGGATTCCTCCCCGGTCACATACAGCGGCGCCAGTTGTTCACGCAAATGGGCGG
>JALWTZ010000440.1 GCA_026993285.1 Lysobacterales bacterium
CACTGACCCTGGCCATTATCGTGGTCCTGCTGTACATGAATTTCCGCAACTTTACCCAGGTGATGATCATCATGGGTACCCTGCCGCTGGCCATGATCGGCAGTGTCTGGCTGATGTACCTGCAAAATTACAACTTCTCGGTTGCCGTGGGTGTGGGGTTCATCGCCCTGGCCGGGGTGGCCGTGGAGATTGGTGTCATCATGCTGGTCTACCTCAACCAGGCCTGGGACCATCTGCGTCAACAGCGTGAGGAAGCGGGTCAGGCGCTGAAGCTGCAGGATCTGCGCGAGGCGGTCATGGAAGGCGCGGGCATGCGTGTACGCCCGGTGATGATGACCGCGGCGGCCATTGTCGCCGGTCTGCTGCCCATTCTCTATGGCACCGGTACCGGCTCGGAGGTGATGAGCCGCATCGCCGCGCCCATGGTGGGTGGCATGATCAGCGCGGTGATTCTGACCCTGCTGGTGCTGCCGGTGGTCTACTACCTCTGGCAGCGTCGGGTCAATCGCCTGCGTTAATCGGGTACTGGCTGAAAAAAAACCGGTGGTCTGCCACATGCAGGCCGCCGGTTTTGTTTTTCTTGCTGTATAATCGCCCGCTCTATGGTGACCTGCTTCGGTCCCCTCGCGACATGAAACCGCGAACCCCGCCAGGCCCGGAAGGGAGCAACGGTAGTGGTGTAGTGGGCGCCGGGGTGTGGCTGGGGCAGGTTGCCACCCTTTTCCCTACAGTCTCTACAAATCCCTTTTTGGTGGAATGATGATGCTGGCCAGCAGCAGGCCGGTGGTCAGTGCCACGGCGGTGAAGCCCGCGTTGAAGGCAATCTGGATACCCTCGACCACATTGTTGTTCAGCATGGCCGTCAGCCCCTGAAAACCCACGGAGCCGGGCACCAGCAACATCAGCCCCGGCATCTGCAGCAGGGAGGAAGTGCGCAGGGTCAGGCGGGAAAACAGGTTGCCGGAACAGCCCACCAGGAAGGCGGCAAAGCTGACGGCCATCTTGTCGTCCATCCACAGGTTGCCCAGTTTCAGGCCAAAGACCGAAACATAACAGGCCAGCAGTATCCAGAAAAAATCCTTGCGGTGCGCCTTGAACAGCACCACGAAACCAAAACTGACCGGCAGCAGGGCCAGGTAGATCAGCTCGGCCGGCAGCGGGTTGGGCAATGGTTGCTCAATGGGCCCCATCAGGGCCATGCCGGCTTCGCCGCCGGCCCAGACACCCAGCCCCAAGGTCATGAACAGCACCATGGCTCCGGCCATGCGCGAGCTGCCGGAAACCAGCTGGCCGGTGGCCAGTTCCCGCACGGCCACGGTAAAGGTTAGCCCGGGAATGAGAATGATCAGTCCCGCCAGGGTGTTCAGTTGCATGTGGGTGGCGCCGGTCTGGGCGGCAATGGCCCAGGCCACCAGCGCGGCCATGAAGGCGGAAAGCGGCTCGAAGGCACGGGCGATGGAAAGCCGCTGCTGTGCCAGTACCGCCAGCAGGCCCAGGACCAGGCCAATGGCTGCCGAAGCGCCCACATCCGGCCAGTTGCCGCCGAGAAAGACGCAAACGGCGGCGGAGGTCAGGCTGAAGGCGGAAACCACCGCGGCCGGGTGGATGTTGTCTGGCCGTTCGCTGATATCCTGTACCCGTTCCAGGGCGGTTTCCACGCTGATTTCATCCCGGCTCAGGGCAACCAGCACATCATTGATGTCACTGAGCTTGGCCAGGTTGATGTCGCCGTTCTTGGCGCGAATCATGAACGTGTGCTGCCGGTTGCCGTCACCCAGGGCGGCAAACAGGCCGGTGGGCGAGCTGAAGAACTGCCCGGCCAGTCCCAGTTTGTCCGCCACCAGTTCCATGGCGGCCTCCAGCCGGTGCGCGGGCGCGCCCAGTTCCTGCAGGGCGCGCCCCAGCTTGAGAATCAGTGAAGCCCTGGGGTCGGCATCCGAGGGCAGGGGCTGCTGTTCGCTTTCCAGCGATGGGGGCAGTACCGGGCCGGTGGACTTGATGGGCATGGTCAGTCGGACTGCTTGCCCAGCCAGAACAGGATGGTGGTCAGTACCGCGCCACCCAGCAGCAGGCTGAGGCTCCAGTGCAGGCCGAACCCGGCCGGCAGGGTGCCGAACAGAATGGCCACGGCACCCGTGAGCAGGGCATAGGGAAGTTGGGTATGAACATGTGCAATGTGGTCGCAGCCCGTGGCGGTGGAGGAGAGAATGGTGGTATCGGAAATGGGTGAGCAGTGATCTCCCCAGACCGAACCGGCGAGAATGCAGGCCACCGAGGCATACAGGTGTTCCAGGTTTTCACTGCCGGGCGTGCCCATGGCCCAGGACAAGGGCAGCACCAGAGGGACCAGTATGCCCATGGTGCCCCAGCTGGAACCGGTGGCAAAGGCGGTGGCGGCGGAAATCAGGAATACCAGCGTGGGCAACAGGGCGACCGGCAGCCAGCTGCCCAAAGCCTGAATGAGAAAATCCGCCGTGTGCAGCTCCTCGGTAATCTTGGCCAGTGACCAGGCCAGAATCAGAATGAGCATGGCCATGAGCATGGACTTGATGCCCCGAAACCAGGCCTCGATGGATTCTTCCAGGGTGAGAATACCCTGCAGAAGGCTCAGGCCAAT
>JALWTZ010000441.1 GCA_026993285.1 Lysobacterales bacterium
GCCAGTGCCAGCATTGGCAAGGCTGCCAACAACAGCAGGGCCGCCCAACGGTGGATTGGGTTGGTTTTCATCGATTGATCCCCTTTGGTTGCATGTTGATGAACGGGCCGGATCCATCTTCTTGATGAGGTGGATTCCGTGCCGTGGCCGCTGTACTGTTTACAGCACGTACCCGGATGTTAAGATTATGTGACGATGGAATCAAGTAATTCTGAAAGAAAGCGTAAGGAAAGCTGTGTCAATAGAGTCTTTGGTGCAGAGTAGACAGGGTTGTGACCCTGTTTTCAGGACTGACCTTCAGCCATTTTTTGCTGTAGTTCCCAAAAAGCGTGCACACGTAAACGTTCATCAAACCAGGACTGAATATCCATATTCCAGTTTTTTTTATAGAGATGCTCCAGATAGTTCAACCAGAGTTGGAAGCGTGATATTGGCTGCTGCTCCAGCAGGTGCTGAATCTCGTTGAATAGACGGTCGCTCTCGCGGGTCTTCCCTGAGCGGATTCGGGCTTCCAGCAAGACCAAACCGGCGTGGATGGCATCTTCCAGGGATTTTTCCTGGTTCAGTCGAATCCAGACCAGCTGTGCCTGCGCTTGAGCCGAGTCAAATCGTCCCTGATTCAGTGCAGTTTCGGCCATACCTAATTCGATTACGGCTTCCCAGTCCTGCAAGTGCAGGCTTTGGGCCAATTGCCTGGCTTGCCTGTAGGCTGTCAGTGCCTTGTCGTACTGGTGTAGTAGGCGAAGGGATTCAGCACGAGCGAACTGAGAGAGCATGATGCGACGCTGGTTGTTGGTTGCCTGGGCAATGGCCAGTGCCAGATCTGCCTGTTCCAGGGCTTGTTTTAGATGCCCAAGCAAGCGGTTTGCTCGTGAAAGGGCAATCAGTGTGTGTGCTTGTAGAACCGGTTGACCAGAAGTGGAATACCATTGCTGTGCGTGTTCAAAATAGTCGCGTGCTCTTGAGACATCTCCGGCACGGAGGGCATTGTGCCCCAGATTGAAGGCAACGCGAGCCACATCACCCAGCGCATGGATACGGGTGAATTGTTCGATGGCCCTTTCTCCCAGATCATAAGCTTGTTGATAATGACCTTGCTGAGAGGCCAGGATGGCCAGATTACTCCAGGCAAGGGCTTCACCCTTGGTATCACCGAGTGACTGAAATTGCTTGAGTGCATCCCGAAATGCGGTTTCGGCCTGGGCCTTTCTTCCCATGCGTGCCAAAAGCCTCGCGGTATTGTTGCGCATGCCAGCGAGATCACGCCTGGCTTCGACGCGAGCAAACTGTTCTTCGGCAGCCAGGCTATCCGACAGGGCGTCCTCCAGCTTTTGCAACCCCTGGAAAGCCAAAGCACGCTCCCGGTACAGCCGGGCGAGCAGGTAGGGATGTGCCTGAACCAGTGGTTGTTGAAACAATGAATTGGCCAATTGCAGGGCTTGATCGTTGCGGCGTTGTTCTGTCAGAGAAAGGATGGAATCCAATTGAATGTTAATCTTGAGTAAGGGGTTGTTCACCTGCTTCAATGCGCGTTCTAGATATGTGGTAGCTTTGCCATAGTTGGCTTGTTGCATGGCCATGCGGGCACTGGCCCATTCCACTTCCGCCATGTATTCCCGTAGTTTCAGGTTGGACTCAACCTGTTTGCGCAAGGTCTGCAGCATGGTTGTAGCAGTCGATAAGTCACCTTGTGAGGTCAGTGCCTGAACCAGTTCCAGTGTCAGTTTTGGGTCCAGCCCCTGTTTCTGCATGAAGGTAGATTCAGCTACTTTTTTTTGCAGGCCGTAATCTCCTTCCTGGCCCGCAAGGTGGGCGTAAAGACGGTTGATTTCCAGGTTGTTCAGCCACTCGGGCCGCTCTTTTCTGATTTGCTGGATCAATCCCAGCCCACTTTCGCTCAGGTGTTGCTCGGCGTAATGGTGCAGCAGGGAAATAGCCTGATCCAGGTTTGCTTCCGGCAGGGCGCTGCGTAACAGCAAATCGGCTTCCTTGTAGGCATGATTCCGGATTTGACGGCTAATACGATGGTTGAAATTGTTCACATCATTCAACGCTAGCTGCAGGATAAAACCGGCCAGTACAAGCAGGACAGCGGTAATGAACAGGGCCCGCCAGTATGGTTTGCCTGGGTTCGGTGCATGGAGCAGGCCGGACACCTCCTGCGCGGGCTCTGACTGGACACTGGCAATGAATCGATATCCACGCTTGTGTTCGGTCTGGATAAAACGAGGGGACTGGGCAGAATCCTGCAGCAGGGCGCGAATGTCACGGATGGTTTGGGCTACCGCTGACGAGGAAACAGCCTGACGTTTCCATACAGCTTGCAGCAACTGATCCTGACTGACCAGTTCACCGGCATGAGCAAGCAGAAACTGCAACACTCGAAAGGAGAGCGGCCGGATATGAACGGCTTGCCCTTCGAGGAGCAGCGTCTGCTGCTCGCTATCCAGCTCATAACGGTCAAAGCGATATCGCATTCGGCTACGCTGCTGCACTCCGGGCGCAACAGTGTACCGAATGGCCTGTTAAATCAGAACCCTTTCAATAGGGAATGACAGGCCTCCCCGGCGGCAACAGGGGCCGCCGGGAACAATCAGGGCTTATTCAAAGC
>JALWTZ010000442.1 GCA_026993285.1 Lysobacterales bacterium
CCAGCCAGGTGGGCGCCATGTTCGGCCTGTTCTTCACCGACCAGCCGCAGGTGACCCGTTTCGACGAGGTCATGGCCTGTGACAGCGACGCCTTCAGCCGCTTCTTCCACGCCATGCTGGCCGAAGGCGTCTATCTGGCACCCTCGGCCTTCGAGGCCGGCTTTGTCTCCGCCGCCCACGGCGAGGCGGAACTGGCGCACACCATGGCCGCCGCCGAAAAGGCCTTCGCCAGCCTGTGATGCACGCCCGGCTGCGGCAACTGCGCCTGTACCCGCTGAAATCCGCCGCGGCGGTTGCGGTGCAGCAATGGCCGGTCAGCCGCCGTGGCCTGGTGGACGACCGCCGCTGGATGGTGGTCAAGCCCGACGGGCAGTTCCTCACCGCCCGTCTGCTGCCACAACTGCTGGCCCTGCGGCTGCAGGGGCAGGCCGGCCACTGGTCGCTGCACCTGCCGGACGGCTACAGCGAAGTGCTGCAAGAGCACGGGGCGGAAACGATGCCCGTGCGCATCTGGAACGACAACCTGCGACTGCCACAGGTCAACCCGGAATTGGCCGAACGCCTGTCCCGCTGGCTGGGCACGCCCTGCCGGCTGGTCTGCCTGCCCGACCAGCTGCAACGGCCGGTCAAGCCCCAATACGCCCGTGCGGGCGACGAGGTCAGCCTGGCCGACGGCTTCCCGCTGCTGCTGACCCGCGCCGCCTCGCTGGAAGCCCTCAACCAACAACTGCCCCGGCCCGTTTCCATGGACCGCTTCCGCGCCAATGTGGTGCTGGAGGACGACGGCCCGGCCTGGCAGGAGGAAAGCTGGCGAAAAATCCGCATCGGCGAGGTGGTTTTCCGCCTGGCCAAGCCCTGCACCCGCTGCGTGATGGTCAACACCGACCCGGAGCGGGCCACCCGCGACCCCGACCTGCCGGTGCTGCAAACCCTGAAGCAGTTCCACGCCAACGAAAAGGGCGAGGCCCTGTTCGGCATGAACCTGATCCCGGAAAACACCGGCCGCCTGCAAGTGGGCGACCCAGTGGAAATACTGGCATGACCGCCCCCGAAAGCCGCCTGCTGGAACGCCATCTGGAAACCCTGGCCGGCCAGCGGCTGTTGCTCATCAACCCGCCGGCGGATGCCTTTCCCGCCCGGTTGCAGGCCGAAGGGATACACGTACGGATTTTTCATCAGGACCTGAACGCCGCCCGGCCGCTCAAGGCCCAGGGCCTGCCGGTGGAATACGGCCCCTGGCTGGAAAAGCCCGAAGCCGTGGAGCGGGTGCTGCTCTGGCAGATGAAAGCCCGCGCCTGGCACGAACTGTTGCTGGACATGCTGCAGGCCGTGCTGCCGGAGGGCACGCCCCTGTGGCTGGTGGGCGAGAAGCGCAGCGGCATCCAGTCCAGCCTCAAGCCGCTGAAGCAGCGCCTGGGGCAAGCCGAGGTGGTGGACAAGGCCCGCCACTGTACCCTGATCGCCAGCCGCCTGCGGCACAAGGCCGCCACCCTGGAAGACCACCTGCAAACCCGGCACACCGAAGTGGCCGGTGAAACCCTGCGCTGGCAATCCCTGCCCGGCGTGTTCGCCCACGGGCGGCTGGATGCCGGCAGCCGCTTCCTGCTGGAACACCTGCCCGGGCCGGTACAGGGCCAGGTGCTGGACTACGGTGCCGGCGTGGGCCTGCTGTCGCTGTACCTGCGGCAACGCTTCCAGCCCGAGGCGCTCACCCTGCTGGAACCGGACGCGCTGGCGCTGGCCTGTGCCCGGCGCAACCTGCCCGCTGCCCGCTGCATTGCCGGTACCGGCCTGCGGGACGCACCCGCCGGGCTGGACTGGATCATCAGCAACCCGCCCTTTCACCAGCGCCAGACCCAAAGCGTGGATGTGGCCCTGGCACTGATCGAACAGGCACCGGCCCATCTGTGCCCCGGCGGCCGCCTGCTGCTGGTGGCCAACCGCTTTCTGCCCTATCATGCGCCCCTGAGCACCGCCTTCAGCCAGGTGGACATCGTGGCGGAAAACCCGCAATACCGTGTCTATCTGGCGCAATAACCCGGAGAAACCCATGCGCATCCTTCGCTACATGCTGCTGGCCGCCCTGGTCCCCATTGCCCTGTTTTTCGCCGTGGGCCTGCTCTATGCCCACAGTGACTACCACACCCGCCTGCCGGTACAGGACCCCGCCGCCGTCTGGCAGCGGCTCAGCACCCCGCAACAACTGGGCCGGCTGGTGGGCGAGCCGGTGCGCTTGCGGGAAGACGGCATCCTGGCCTGGCAACTGCTGGATGACCGGGGCCAGCCCCGCGCCCGCCTGCAACTGCTGAAACTGGAACCCGGCCGTTCCATCCGCTACCGCGTGGACAGCGATACCATGCACAGTGAAGGGCTGCTGGAACTTTCCCGCGACCCGGAAGGGCGGCTCTGGCTGGAAAGCCGGCAGCAAGTGCGCGGCAAGAGCCTGTTCTGGCGCGCGGTGCTGAAACTGTCCACCGATACGCTGGTCACCCGCCACCGGGCCGACCTGCTGCGCATACTGGCTGGGGAAATTGACCCGAAATCGGCGGAAAACACCAATCCCGCAAGCCGGCCCGCAAGCCAGACGCCAGAAAAACAAGAATAATCAG
>JALWTZ010000443.1 GCA_026993285.1 Lysobacterales bacterium
CGGGCCTTCAAGCTGCTGCAACAGGCGGCCTTGAAAGGCGAGGTGCCGGCAGCCATGGCGTTGGCCAAACATTACCGCATGGGGGTAATGGTGCCTGCCGACCCGGTTCAGAGCCTGGCCTGGGCCATGGTTGTTGGCCAAATGATGCATGCACCGGAAAACCCGCAAGTACAGGCCTTCATGAACAGCCTGCCACCGGAGCAGCAGGAGAAGGCCCGGGCCTTGAGTAAAACCTATCTCAGCCAGATTCAGGGCGGCTGAGAACACGCAACACGCTGCATGCGGTATGGAATAAACCCGTTGTTTCGCACATCCAGCCAGGTACTGGAACACGGAGATTCACCGCATGCGTAGGTTGAGAGGCCTGTTGTTTTGGATGATGTTCTCCGGAGCGGCATTTTCAGCCGCTCCGGTGCAGCATCTGTTTTACTCACACGGTTATATTGTCGAAGGTGACAACCCCAGGCCGGTGCATCCCCGTTACGGCGTGTATGATTTTCCGGCCATTGTAGCGGCCCTGCAGCAGTCGGGGCGGGTGGTTCATGCCCGCCATCGCCCGGCCGGGCAGTCGGTGGATGCACACGCGCGGGTGTTGGCCGATGAGGTCCGGGCGCTGCTGCAACAGGGGGTCAGGCCGGAACAGATCGTGCTGCTGGGGTTTTTCCCGTGGTGGGGTGATCACACTGAAAGCCAGCGCCTTGTTGCAACAGCCACAGCTTCGCCTGGTGTTGCTGGCCAGTTGTTTTCCGGGCCTGGGCAAGCGCCCGCTGCGACCGGTGGGGCGCTTGTATTCCCTCTATGAGCAATCGGATGCGGTGGGCAGTTGCCAGCCATTGTTGCAGCAATGGCCTGATCTTCGATTGCAGGAGGAACGCAGCATTCACACCGGCCTGGGACATGGCGCCTTTTTCCAGCCCCGGACGGAATGGTTGGACATGCTCTCGACCTGGCTGGATAATTCCGAGGATGGAAACGCAAGGCATCAACATACGCAAACCCCAGGCCCATGAGTTGCCCCGGCTGGCGCGGTGGCTGGCAGAAGAAAAGCTGGTCGATGACAATCTGGACACGCTGGATGAGCTGCTCGTGCTGGAAAGGCAAGGCGAAATTGCCGCCATGGCCGGTGTGGAACAGCATGGGGATTTTGGCATTCTTCGTTCCGTGCTGGTTCGACCAGCCTTTCGCAAGCAGGGGCTGGCCGAGGCACTGGTCACCCGCTTACATGAACAGAGTTTGCAACAAGGTATTCGCATGCTGTATCTGATTACCGAGCATGCGGCCGGTTTCTTTGAACGCCAGGGGTATTCACGCCTGCCACTGGAGGATACGCCCGAGGCGGTACAGGCCTTCCGTCGCCAGCAGTGCCGCTGCGCCCCCTGTGCGGTGGCCATGCAAAGGGATCTTGTTGAGTACTGAACCGGGAACCCTCCGGCTGCGAGTGTGTCCCACTTTGAGTTTGGCATGCGAAAGGGGAACGACTCCATGAAAACCCTGGCTCATCTGTTGCAAAGAAACCAGGAATGGGCCCGTGAGCAGTTGCGGCGTGATCCGCAATTTTTTTCCCGCCTGACGCAATTGCAGCAGCCGGAATATCTCTGGATTGGTTGCTCCGATTCGCGTGTTCCGGCCAATCAGATCGTTTCCCTGCCGCCGGGTGAGGTGTTTGTGCACCGCAACATTGCCAATGTGGTGGTGCACACGGACATGAACTGCCTGTCGGTACTGCAGTACGCGGTGGAAGTGCTGCAGGTCAAGCACATTATCGTTTGTGGCCACTATGGCTGTGGTGGGGTGAAGGCTGCCATGGACGGGCAGGATCATGGCCAGATCGACAACTGGTTGCGTCATATTCAGGATGTGGCACGCCTGCATCAGGACGAGCTGTTCCATATCGAGGATGAGCGTGCCCGTATTGACCGCCTTTGTGAGCTGAACGTGCTGGAACAGGTGCGCAATGTATGCAACACCACAGTAGTCAAGAAGGCCTGGAAGGCCGGTGCTGAATTATCGGTGCACAGTTGGATCTACGGGATTGCCAACGGTATTTTGCAGGATCTGGGCGCCTGTATTTCTTCATTGGAGCAGCTGGAAGAAATGGGCTGGCGAAGTGGCCGCTTTGAGCTGGATTAGTTACAGCGGTTTTCAGATTTTCCCAAAAACGGTAGGCTATAGCCGCCGGCGCCAATTCGGGCGCCGGCGGTTTTTTTGTCATCACGAAAAGGAATGATTCATGTTGCGAACACTTTTTTTCCTGTGTCTCTTGTGGGTTTCCGCCAGCCAGGCTGTTCCGGTCAATCACGGTCTGAAACTGGGTGACCCTACTCCGGAAACCCTGGGCAAGGTCGATGGCCGGCAGATTCAGCTTGCCGATTACCGTGGGAAGGTTGTGGTCGTCAGTTTCTGGGCATCCTGGTGCGGGCCCTGCCGCAAGGAGTTCCCCCTGCTGGAGAAGATACAACGCAAGCTGCCGGAGCAGTTGAAGGTGTTTGTAGTCAGCTATCGGGAAAGCCGGCGGCAGTTCCACAGGCTGCGAAAATCTTTTGGTGAGGATCTGGCGGTTACCATGGTGCATGACCGTAGTGGCGCACTGGCACGCAAGTTTG
>JALWTZ010000444.1 GCA_026993285.1 Lysobacterales bacterium
CAAAAAAGGTGCCCCCCGCCTGTGCCGCTACCCACCAACGACCTTGAACCAGAGGTTCAGGTGGGAGCGTCGGCCAGGGTATCAGGCTTTCCGCTCGTGGACGGACATGCACACAACCCTGAACGCGGCGGGTCCCGCGGTCGCTATTTAGGGTCAAGGCAATATGTTGAACGGGCTGGCGAACACCGCAGGGAGCACCCTGCGGTCATTCTACCTGTGCGTTCAGCACCTGATCAAGGCGGGTGTTCATTTCTTCCAGATGGCTGTCGATCAGGTTCTGTTCCTGCTGCAGCTGCTGGCATTCCCGCGTCAGGTCATGGGCCAGGTTGAGCGCCGCCATGATGGCGATCTTTTCAATGCCGACAATGCCACCTTCGTTGCGCACTTCCTCCATCTTTGCGTTGAGGCGATCGGCCGCTTCCAGCAGGGATTGCTTCTCCTCCGGCGGGCAGGCAATGCGAAAATCCTTGCCCAGAAACTGCAGGTGTACGGTTTCGGCGCTCATGTGTTCTGCTCCAGCGTTTTCAGGCGGTGAATCATGGCTTCCACCCGCGAGCGGGCCTGTTCGTTCTGGGAAACCAGCTGCGCGCGTTCGGCCACCAGGTTTTCCTGGGTGACGCGCAGGGAGGCGTTTTCGGTACGCAGTCGCTCGTTGATTTCCATGAGCTGCTGCACTTGCTGTTTCAGCCGGGCCAGTTTGTCTACCGTACTCATTGTTTCGCCTGTGGAGGGAATTTCCAGTTGCGCAGTATAGCAGGCCGGGAAATGGGCGATAATACACTTTTGCCTGCGGGAGAACAGAAGATGGAACAGGGCTATGAAGCCATGTCACGGCAACTGGGTTTGCATGACAGCGAGCTGGCGGAAGTCCACGGCACGCTCACCGGCCTGGTCTGCAGCGGCCTGAGCCCCAATGACGAGGCCTGGCCGGTTTTTGTGGAGGAACACTGGGCGCCCCTGCTGGAGGAAGACCGGCGCAAGCTGCTGGAGGGGCTGTACGCGCAGGTGGAGAAAGACCTGGCGGCCGGTGATCTCGGATTCGAGCTGCTGGTGCCGGGGGACGAGCAAGATTTCTTCCAGCGTGCCCAGTGCCTGGGCCTGTGGAGCAACGGGTTGTTGTACGGGCTGAGCCAGGTGCAGCCGGAACGGCTGAATGCCACCGACGCCGATGTGCGTGGCCAGATGCAGGATCTGGCGGAGATTGGCACGCGGCTGACCGCCATCGCCGATGATTTTCAGCCCACCGAAGAAGATGAGGAAGACCTGGCGGAAATCCACGAATACCTGCGTTCGCTGGCGCAAAGCCTGTTTTTTGATCTGCATCAGAGCAGCGTGAGGCAACCCCTGCTGCAATGATCGCGCGCACGGAATACCAGGCCCGGCGCCAGTGGCTGATGGAGCAGATGGGCCCGGATGCCATGGCGGTGATTGCCGCCGCGCCGCGCTGTTATCGCAGCCATGATGTGCCCTGGCCCTACCGGCAGGACAGTGATTTCCTCTACCTCACCGGCTTTGCCGAGCCGGACGCGGTACTGGTGTTGCTGCCGGGGCGCCAGGCGGGCGAGCAGATTCTGTTCTGCCAGCCGGCCAGCGAGGAAAACCGCCTCTGGCATGGCGAGATCACCGGCCTGGAAGCGGCGGTGGAGCAACTGGGGGTGGACGATGCCTTTCCCATCGAGGACCTGGACGACATTCTTCCCGGCCTGCTGGAGCATCGCCACAGCCTCTACTACAGCCTGGGCCGCCACCAGGAACTGGACCAGCGGCTGATGGAATGGACCCGCCGCCTGCGTATTCTGCGGGATCGGGATGGCCTGCAGGTGCCGGAGGAGTTTCACTCGCTGGAACACCTGCTGCACGAGATGCGGGTGATCAAGTCGCCGGCCGAGCAGGCCCTGTTGCGGCAGGCGGCGGAAGCCAGCGTGGACTGTCACCTGGCCTGCTGGCGGGAACTGCAAAACCCCGGTGGCCCGCTGCATGAGCAGCGCCTGGCCGCCCGCTTTGCCTGGCAGGCCGGCCAGCAGGGGCTGGAACTGGCCTATCCGCCCATCGTGGCGGCCGGGGGCAATGCCTGTGTGCTGCACCACACGCCCACCCGCGCGCGCCTGCCGGACCAGGGTTTGCTATTGCTGGATGGCGGCGTGGAAATCGACGGCTATGCCGCCGACATCACCCGCTGCGTGCCCCTGAACGGCCGCTACGACGGGCGGGACCGCGCCCTGCTGGAGATCGTGCTGGCGGCCCAGCAGGCCGCCGCCGAAAAACTCCGCCCCGGTGAACGCTGGGAGGCGGTGCATGAAGCCGCCGTGCGGGTGATTACTGCCGGGCTGGTGGAACTGGGCCTGCTGCAGGGCAGCGTGGATGGTCTGGTGGAGCAGGGCGCCTACCGGCCCTTTTTCATGACCCGCACCGGTCACTGGCTGGGGCTGGATGTGCATGATGTGGGGGCCTATCGCCAGCATGGCCGCTCACGGATGCTGGAAGCCGGCATGGTGGTGGCGCTGGAACCGGGCATCCTCATCCGGCCACAGCATGCCGGGCGCAAGCGAAGCTGGTACCATCGGGTGATGCGGGTGGAGGACGACTATTGCATTACCCAACA
>JALWTZ010000445.1 GCA_026993285.1 Lysobacterales bacterium
GCCCTGGGCCTGCGTGTCCGGCGGGGCTGCAGCTATCACGGCCTGGCCTTCAATCACCAGATGGATCTGTCACCGTTCCAACGCATCAATCCCTGTGGCTATGCCGGTCTGGAAGTGACACAATTGTCCCGATTCTGTCCGGAACTGAGTCGGGCTGCCGTCGAGGCCGGCCTGCTGGCCGAACTGGGCCGCCAATTTTCCCTGGAGTTTACACGTGAATGACAAAACCATCCCCCTGGCTGTAGCGCCACAACCGGAGAAGGGCAAGGGTGCGGCCAAGGTGGCACGCAACCGGGCCGCATTCGATCGATCCGCCCCGCGACTGCGCAAGCCGGAGTGGATACGCATCCGCCTGCCGGCCGGGGGCAATGTGGAAAAGCTGAAAAGCCGCTTGCGCCAGCGTAGCCTGAATACAGTCTGTGAAGAAGCCTCCTGCCCCAACCTGCACGAGTGCTTTCATTCCGGCACGGCCACCTTCATGATTCTGGGCGAGGTCTGTACCCGCCGCTGCAGCTTTTGTGATGTAGCCCATGGCCGGCCACAACCCCCGGACCCGGAAGAAGTGCGCAACCTGGCCCAGGCGGTGGTGGAAATGCAGCTCAATTATGTGGTGATCACCTCGGTGGACCGGGATGATCTCAGGGACGGTGGCGCCGGCCATTTTCGTGACTGCATTGCGGCGGTGCGGGCCAGCAGCCCGGCCACCCGCATTGAAATACTCACGCCGGATTTTCGTGGTGGCCGGCGCTGGGAAATCGCCCTGGAAACCTTTACCCGGGCCCTGCCGGATGTGTTCAACCACAATGTGGAAACCGTGCCGGCCCTCTACCCCAATGTGCGCCCGGGGGCCGACTATGCCTGGTCCCTGCGGGTGCTGCGGGAATTTGGCCAGACCTTTCCGCAGGTACCCACCAAGTCCGGCATCATGCTGGGGCTGGGTGAGACCCTGGATCAGGTGAAAGCCTGTCTGGAAGATCTGCGGGCCCATGATGTCGACCTGCTCACCGTGGGCCAGTACCTGCAGCCCAGTCGTCACCATCATCCGGTACTCAAGTACTGGCACCCGGATGAGTTCGAGCAGATTGGCGAGCTGGCGCGGGCCATGGGCTTTCGCCATGTGGCCTCCGGCCCCATGGTAAGATCGTCCTATCACGCAGAAAACCTGGCGGCCGTGGCCGGCCTGCTGGAACCCCGGTCAGAAAGCGGGGTCTGAGGTAGAATGATTCGGGAGAACAAGATGAGAGCAATCATGCACCTGTTTTTGTGGCTGTTTCTGGCCGTTTCCGTACGGGCGGAAATCAGCGTCCAGGCACCGGACCTCGACAGCCACCCGCCGCTGGTCAAGCCCAAGCCCTCCGAGCGGGAAGCCGTGCACCTGTCCAACCGTTTTCTGGAGTATTTTCACTACAAGCCGCGCAAGCTCAATGACGAATTCTCGGCGGATATCCTCACGGCCTATCTGGAAGCACTGGACCCCAACCGCAGCTACTTTCTCCAGTCGGATATCGACAGTTTTTCCACGTACAACCACCAACTGGATGAAGCCATCCGGGACTCGGATGTCACCCCGCCCTTTGCCATTTTCAATGTCTACATCGAGCGCGTGCGCCAGCGGGTGAAAAAGGCCGTGGACATCCTGCAGCAACCGCTGGATTTCAGCAAGGACGAGACCTACCGCTTTGACCGGACGGAAGCCCCCTGGGCGGCCAGCGAGGCGGAACTGGATGAAATCTGGCGCAAGCGGGTGAAAAACGACTGGCTCAACCTCAAGCTGGCCGGCAAGAAGGATGAAAAGATCCGTGAATTGCTGAAAAAACGCTATACCTACCTGTACAAGCGGGTTTCCGGCCTGGATGCCGATCGCATCTTCCAGATGTTCATGAATGCCTGGACCGAAAGTATCGAGCCGCACACCGGCTACATGTCGCCACGGGCCACGGAAACCTTCAATATCAACATGCGCCTGTCGCTGGAAGGCATCGGCGCGGTGCTGCAGAACGACAACGACCTCACCAAGGTGGTGCGGGTGGTCAAGGGTGGCCCGGCGGACAAGCAGGGCGAGCTGAAGGCCGGTGACCGCATTGTGGGGGTGAAACAGGAGGATGAAGAGGAATTCACCGATGTGGTGGGCTGGTGGCTGGATGATGTGGTGGATCTCATTCGCGGCCCCAAGAATACCCGCGTCAGCCTGCAGATTCTGCCGGCCGACAGCGGGCTGGATGGCCCGGTAAAAACCATCACCATCCTGCGCGACAAGGTCAAGCTGGAAGACCAGGCCGCCAAGGCGCGGCTGCTGCAGTTCGATGATGAAAAGGGCCAGTCGCACAAGATTGGCGTGATCTATTTGCCGGCTTTCTATCTGGATTTTGCCGGCCGTGCCCGTGGCGAGCCCGATTACCGCAGCACCACCCGTGATGTACGCAAGCTGCTGGAACAGCTGAAGGCCCTGAAAGTGGAGGGCGTCATCATGGATTTGCGCAACAATGGCGGTGGCTCCCTGCTGGAAGCCAACCAGCTGACCGGGCTGTTTATCGATCAGGGCCCGGTGGTTCAGGTACGCAACCAGCGTGGCGCGGTGGATGTACAGGGTGACGACGACCCCGGCATCAGCTGGGATGGCCCGCTGGCTGTGCTGATCAATCGCAACAGTGCCTCGGCCTCGGAAATTTTTGCCGCCGCCATTCAGGATTATGGCCGTGGGCTGGTGCTGGGGGAGAATTCCTTCGGCAAGGGCACGGTTCAGGATCTCATCAATCTGGACCGCTATGCCGGCAAGGACAAGCCGGAGCTGGGCCAGCTGCGCCTGACCATGGCCCAGTTCTTCCGCATCAATGGCGGCAGCACCCAGCTCAAGGGTGTCAAGCCGGATCTGGATTATGGCACCCTGCACAATCGCAAGCCCATTGGCGAACGGGCTTTCAAGAACCCCCTGCCCTGGATGCAGATTCAACCGGCGGACTATCAGCCCTGGCCGGTAAAACCACAGAACTGGGTGGAAACGCTGGCAGAAAAACACCGCCAGCGGGCGGAAAAAAACCCCGCCTGGCAGGCGCTGCTGGAGGAATGGAAAAGCTACTGGGAAAGCCAGGATGACACCACGGTGTCACTGAATCTGGAAAAGCGCAAGGCGGAATGGGATGAGAACGAAGCCCGGCGCAAGGCTGGCAAGGAGAAGGTACGGCAGTTGCACGAGGCCAGCCATGTGGTGATGTTGCAATTGAACGCCGAGGGCCAGCCGGAGCCGCTGGACAGCGCCACACCCCTGCCCGAGCCGGATGCCAAGCCCGGTACGGACAATGAAAAGAAAACCCGTGATGAAACCGATGATGCGGATCTGATTCTGGAAGAAAGCGCACGGGTGGTGGCGGACCTGGCCGGGCTGATCAGTGGCAGCCAGCCACAGGTGGCTCGCAAGCAGTAGGCTGAAACGGCTGCTGTGCTGGAAGCACCCACGGAAGGGCTTTTCAGCCGGTGGATTTCAACAGGGTTTTCAGGCAGTTGCGCAGGGGCTCCATCACGGGCTTCAGTTGCTTGCGCATTACCGAGCCCAGGGCATCGGAGCCGCCAAAGATGGGATCCAGCAGGTTCTCGTTGACCTGGGCCAGCCGTTCACAGGCCTGAATGCATGCCTGCTGGCCGGGCAGGGCATCCTCCAGGGCGGCCACCTCCGCATCCGGTATTTCCAGAGTGGTTTCCAGATCGGCCCAGTGGCGGTGGCCCATGGCGGCAATGCGTGGCTGCAGAAACTGCCCCAGGCGATTGAACAGGGCAATGGTCACGTCCTGATCGGCCAGTTTTTCGCAGGTACGGTCGAATTCCGTGAGAAAGGTCTGCCCGTCCTCGCTGAAGGCCCGTTGCAGGCGGCGGGCGGCCAGATTGCCCTGTTCGGCCAGTTGTTCCAGCCGTTGCTGTTCTTCCGCTTCCAGCTTGCGTGCCGGCCGGCGCTCGGGCAGTGCTTCGGCACCGGCCAGTAGGAAACCGGCCCGGTAGGCGTTCTTGCGCTGGCCCTGTTTCCACAGTTTTTCCTGTTGCGCCTGTTCCAGCAGGCCCGGCTGCAGAATCAGCGCCACGGTGTTCATCACATCCCGTGCTTCAGTCTCGAAGGGCAAAAATTCCAGCAGGTGCGCGGCCAGCTCGCGCCCCAGCGGATCGGCAACAATGGCCGGGCGGCGCAGCAGTTCGCGGGCGTTTTCGGAAGACTGGCTGCACCACCAGGCCCGCCGGGCCAGTTCCGGGCTGATTTCCGGGGTGTAGACGGCAGCAGTGACGGCTTCCGGCTCACCCAGCAACAGCAGCTTGTCGATCTGGGTGCTGCGGGCCTGGCCCATGCGCGTCCAGCGCTTGATGTAGACCGGGTAGCCACCGGGCGAGCCCAGTACATGGGAGGAGATGAGCTGGCGCACCAGTTTCAGATAGGTTTCGTCCTGGCAGTTGGGGTTGAGTTGTACACTTTTTTCGCCCTGGGGGGTCAGGCCGATGACCTGCATGCGGGATTCGTCGATGCGCAAGGCCTGCAGTTCCTGCCGTAACAGGACATTCAGACGCAGGGTATCCTGGGATGCCAGTTCCATGATGACCTCAGTTCAGTTGGATGCGTTGGCCAAAGGGTACCGGCGCGCGGCCCTTGACCAGCCATAATACCGGACAATAGGGCTCCTGTTCCGGGAAGCGGCCCTGGGCGTCGGTGAACCAGACCAGCAGGTCCGGGGCCTGATCCTGTTGTTCCAGCCAGTGAAAAACCGGGCGAAAGTCCGTGCCGCCGCCACCCTTGAGCTTCTCCGGCAGGCGGCATTCCTCCCAGGGCTCGAATACCCAGGGCGCGCCCTCGCTCAGCCGGGCATCGCAGGCCAGCAGGGTGATGCGGGCATTGATCTGGCTCTTGATGGCGTTGATCTCGCCGAGAAAGGCCTGCAGCTCGCTGTCGGAAACCGAGCCGGAGACATCGATGGCCACGGTGACATCCACCTGGCCGTTGCGCAGACTGGGAAAGATGGCCGGCCCCTCGCGGCGGGTGTTGGGCCGTTGCCAGCTGTAATCGTCGCGGGCGGTGGCTGTCATGTAGCGGGCCAGCAGTGCCTGCCAGGGCAGTTGCGGTTCCAGCAGGTGGTCCACCAGCCGCACCCAGTTCTCCCCCAGCTTGCCGGCCTGGATGGCCTGCTGGGCCGCGCCGGCCAGCCTTTGCTGCCATTGCTCGGCCAGATCCTGCTTTTCCCGTTCGGACAGCGGCCGGGGTTCGGCGGCCAGACCGCCTTCGGCCTCGCGCGGATTGGCGCGGCCTTCGGCCTGGCTCTGGCTGTCGGCCTCGGGTTTCTGCCCCGGTTCGCCGCCTTCTTCGGGGGATTTGCCCCGGCCCTGTTTTTCCTTGTCCGACTCGCCTTCGCCCTTGCTGTCGTCACCCTTCTGCCCCCCTTCGCCCTGGTCGTAGAGGTGTTTGTCCATGGTATCCATGTCGTTTTCGTTGTCGCCGAGCAGGGGATAGATTTCCTCGGCGGTCATGTTTTCGTACTCCCGCAGCCAGGGGGCATTGGGCGGGGCCTGCAGGCCTTCGTTGAGCAACAGGGGGTTGACGGCGTAATCGCAGGCGATGTCCCACAGGTGCTGGGTGCGGCCGTTGCGGCGGGCAAAGTGCAGCAGGCCGCAGTGCAGGGCCTCGTGGGCCAGCACGAATTGCAGCTCGGAATCATTGAGCTGCCAGATGTAGTCCGGGTTGTAGTAGAGCTTGCGCGCGTCGGTGCCGGTGGTAGGGCACCATTTGGGGTCGGCGGCCACCAGCGGCAGGCGCAGCACCAGCGCGCCCAGAAAGGGCCGGTCGAGAATCAGGCGGGTGCGGGCCGCGCTGAGTTTCTGTTCCACCCGGGCGAGGTCGGCCATGTCAGTTCAGCAGGATGTCCGCCATGTCGTTGGCCCAGTGGTCGAACTGCGGCACCTGGAACAGGTTTTCGCCAATGGCCCGGTGCAGGTCGGCCACCAGCATCACGCCCATCTCGCGGGCCTTGAAGCGGCGGGCGTAGTCGAGAATGTGGCCCACGGCCTCCTGCCAGCCTTCCTGTTGCACGGCCTTGATGGCCCGGCCCACCAGCGCGGCGGCCACGGCGTACTGCAGGTCCAGCGACTTGGGCATTTCCCGGCTTTCGCCCCGGAGGATGGCATCGAGATCGGGCATCTGGTCCAGGCTGTCCACATAGGTTTTCAGCTCCATGCCGGCGGAGGTGCCCACGCAGGCCTGCAGGGCGCCGGCGAGGATGTCCGACTGGTCGGCGAACTTCTGCAGCGCGCGGTGGGCAAAGGCCCAGGAGCGCGGCGATGGGAAGGCCACCGGGTTGTGGGCCGGATCGAAGTCGAACAACCGCTCAGGGCGAAAGCGCAGAAAGCCGATGACCCGGTCGTCGATATCGTGGGCATAGGCCCAGGCCACCCAGTCGTCCAGGTTGACATCCACCTCGTAGTGGGAGAACCGGTTGGCCAGCGGCGCGGGCATGGTATAGGTCACGCCCCGGTCGCCCTGGCGGTTGCCGGCGGCGAAGATGGCCCAGCCTTCCGGTACCTGGTATTCCCCCAGGCGCCGGTCCAGAATGAGCTGGTAGGCGGCGGCGGAGACACTGGGCGGTGCCGAGGTGATTTCGTCCAGAAAGAGGATGCCTTCCGGCCCATGCCGCTCCGCGTCGGGCAGCAGGGCGGGGATGGCCCATTCCACCCGGTCTTCGGTGCGGAAGGGGATGCCGCGCAGGTCGGAAGGTTCCATCTGCGACAGGCGGATGTCGATCACCGGTACCTGGTGGCGCTGTCCCACCTGGTGAATCATGTCCGACTTGCCCACGCCGGGCGGGCCCCAGAGCATTACGGGCGTGTGCCAACCCTTGCGGGTGCCGGAAAATTCGCTGTCCAGTATCTTCAGTAGTTGTGCGGGACGCATGCTTGAACTCGGTTGACCAGGAATGATGGAATGCTAATGATTCTCATCTGCAAATGACAATACCCAAAAGGCACGGGAGCCTGGCATCAGGTGGCCTGGATGGAAAGCAGACCAGTGCTTGAATTTGTGGGCAGACATGCTACAATCGCCCGCCTTTTCCGCTTTAACCTTTGATTCGAGGCGCAGGAACATGAAGCCAGACATTCATCCGGAATACCGCGAAGTGGTGTTTCAGGACATTTCGAGCGATTTCAAGATCTTGACCCGCTCCACCATCAAGACCAAGGAAACCATCACCTGGGAAGACGGCAACGAGTACCCGCTGGTGAAGGTGGAAATTTCCAGCAAGTCACACCCCTTCTACACCGGTAAGCACAAGATCGTGGATTCCGGCGGCCGGGTGGACAAGTTCCGCCAGCGCTACAGCCGCTGAGCCGGCAGCAGGCTTGCCAAAAACCCGGGCCCTGGTGTCCGGGTTTTTTTGTGCGCTTCAGGCCGGCGTCAGACTATCTCCAATGTGATATAATCAGCGCCCCTCAAGCCGGGCGACGCCGGCAAAAACCTATCGTTTTCGAAGGAGCCCTCATGAGCAAGACGGTTCAGATTACAGACCCCCAGACTGGCAAGCAGGTGGACTTGCCCCTGCGTGAGCCCACCCTGGGCGCACCAGCCATCGAGATTGCCAAGCTGCCCAGGGAACTGGGCTATTGGACCTATGACCCCGGCTTCGGAGCCACCGCCAGCTGCCAGAGTGACATTACCTATATCGACGGCGACAAGGGCATACTGCTCTATCGCGGTTATCCCATCGACCAGCTGGCGGAAAAGAGCAATTTCATGGAAGTGGCCTACCTGCTGCTTTATGGTGACCTGCCCAGCCAGCGCGAGTTCGAGTGCTTCGATCGGGAAGTGCGCCAGCACACCATGGTGCACGAGGCGGTGCGTTACTTCCTGGAAGGCTTTCACTACGACGCCCACCCCATGGCCATGCTGATGGGCGTGGTGGGTTCGCTGGCCGGTTTCTATCATGACTCGCTGGACATGTTCAATCCGGCCGACCGCAACCTGTCGGCCATCCGCATGATTGCCAAGATGCCCACCATCGCCGCCCTGGCCTACCGCCGTTCCATCGGCTGGCCGGCGGTGTACCCGAAGAACTCGCTGGATTTCTCCGAGCGCTTGCTGGACATGATGTTCTCCGTGCCCTCCGAGCCCTACGAGATCAACCCGGTGGCGGCCAAGGCCCTGAACCTGCTGTTCATCCTTCATGCCGACCACGAACAGAATGCCAGTACTTCCACGGTGCGGCTGGTGGGCAGCACGGGAGCCAATCCCTACGCCTGCGTGGCTGCCGGTATCGGTGCCCTCTGGGGTCCGGCCCACGGTGGCGCCAACGAGGCCGTGCTGAAGATGCTGGATGAAATCGGCCATGTGGACCGGGTGCCCGAGTTCATCGCCCGCGCCAAGGACAAGGACGACCCCTTCCGCCTGATGGGCTTTGGCCACCGGGTGTACAAGAACTACGACCCGCGGGCCGCCATCATCCGCAGCATGTGCCACGAGGTGCTCAATGATCTGGGCATTGATGATCCCATGCTGGATCTGGCCATGGAGCTGGAGCGCATCGCGCTGGAGGATGAATACTTCATCGAGCGCAGGCTCTATCCCAATGTGGATTTCTACTCCGGCATCATCTACAAGGCGCTGAATATTCCGGTGAACATGTTTACCGTGATGTTCACCATTGCCCGTACCGCCGGTTGGGTGGCCCACTGGCTGGAACAGCACGAAACGCCGGATGCCCGCATTGGCCGGCCGCGGCAGGTCTATACCGGCCATGCCCACCGGGATTACGTTCCCATGGAGCAGCGCTGAACAGCGCCACCTCCGCACACAAAAAGGCCCGGCAATGCCGGGCTTTTTTGTGCCTGAAGCTTCAGCTTGCAGTCGGTTCGGTTGCTGTCAGCATGGCTTCCAGCCGGTGCCGGTTCCAGGTTTCCACCCGCTGGCGGACATTGCCGCTGACCACGCGGTGGTGTTGCAGGCTGGCCGGCACTTCCGTGATCTGTACCGGCTGCTCTCCAGCGAGGAAGCGATAGGTCGGCAGCAGGCAGTCTTCATCATTGCTGAAGCCCAGCAGCCGGCTGTCGGATTGATAGTCGATACGATTCTGATCCAGAAACACACCGACTTCACCGGGCACATCGGTATGGCACAGCAGGTCGATACTGCTGTCGGGTGTGGCGGTATCCTGTACGATGCTGCCCATCAGCCGTGGCTGAAACCGGTCAAGAAAAACCATGGCTTCACGGGCCTGGCGCATCAGCCGAATACGAGTTTGCTGGTGGTCTTCGCCAGCAAAGAGCTGGCGATAACGGCGCATTTCCTTTTCCACCATGCGATTGTCGGGCATGGGCGCGCGCATGCCGGGGCAGAGCCGGGCCGCGGCCTTGATCTTGGCTTGTTGCAGGTCATGCGTATCCCCATTGCAAAGCAGGCGGGCGGCTTCGGCAGCCAGCTGCTGCTTCAGGGTGGATGCAGGGTTTTCCGGTTTCATCGGCAAGTGTCAGAAAATGTCGTAGTCTTTCTGGTCGGTGTCGGGGTTTTCCTGGTTGGGATCATCCACCTTGGGCGCGTATTGTGGGCGGAAAATTTCGATCATGCTGTCCGGATCGTCGGTGCTGGTGGGTTTGCCACTCTTGCGGTTGATGCGGATGGAAATGAGTTCGTCCGGCCGTTCGAATGGGGTCTCCGGAACAGCTTTCAGGGCCTCACGCATGTAGTCGATCCAGATGGGCAGGGCCGCGCGGCCACCCACTTCACCCCGGCCCAGAGGGCTGAGCTGGTCAAAACCCACCCAGGTGGTGGTAACCACCTTCGGGTTGAAACCGGAGAACCAGGCATCCCGCTGGTCGTTGGTGGTGCCGGTCTTGCCGGCCAGGTCGGAGCGGCCCAGCTGGCGGGCCTTCTTACCGGTGCCCCGGCGGATGACATCCTGCATGATACTGGTGATGATGTAGGCATTGGCCGGGTCCAGCGTTTGCTCGGCCCGAGGGTCGGTCTGCCCTTCGCAATCGCTCCGGCAGGCAATGACACGCGGGCTGCGGTACAAGGTTTCACCATCGGCATTTTCGATGCGGTCGACCAGATAGGGATCGATGAGATAGCCGCCGTTGGCCAGCGTGGCATAGGCGCGGGCCATGCTCAGGGGAGGTACCGAGGCTGAGCCCAGTGCCAGCGAGAGATCATGGGGCAGTTTGTCCGGTTCGAAGCCGAAACGGCGTGCATAGCTGGCGGCGTAGGCCGGCCCGATGGCCCGCAGCAGGCGAATGGAGACCAGGTTGCGGGAATGGGTCATGGCCTCGCGCAAGCGGGTGGGGCCGAAGAACTTCT
>JALWTZ010000446.1 GCA_026993285.1 Lysobacterales bacterium
TGGGCGCGGATATCCGCCTCAACGGCAATACCGCCATGGTGCGTGGGGTAGAAAAGTTGTATGGCGCCCCGCTGATGGCCACGGACCTGCGCGCTTCGGCTTCACTGGTGCTGGCAGGGCTGGTGGCAGAAGGCGAAACCCTGATTGACCGGGTTTACCACATTGATCGTGGCTATGAGTGTATCGAGGAAAAACTGGCTCAGCTGGGGGCGCAGATCCGTCGCTTACCCACTTCCCGTGCTGCCTGAGTGCGTTTCCTGTAATGGCCTCTGTTCCAGCTTGACCGTCTTCTTGTAAAGTTGCCCCTTGTGCTCCCATTCCAGTAAAACCGAACTACCAGGTTTGCGAGCCGCAAGATAGGCCAGAATATTGGAACGTGCATCCACACTTTGCTGGTCGATGCCTTTCAATACATCACCGGGACGAATTCCAGCCTTTTCTGCCGGGCTGTTTTTTATTACGCGAATCACCCGTATGCCGTTGGGCAAGGTGCTGTTTTGCGCCAACAAGGCCGGATAGTTGAGATCAGCCTCGATCCCCAGCCAGCCACGGCGTACATGGCCATATCGCAAGATTTCGTCCAATACCTGCCGGGCCAGACTTGTGGGTATGGCAAAACTGATACCCTGGATAGGCTGCACACCGGTCAGAGTAGCGACATTGATGCCTACCAGTTCACCCCGTATATTGATCAGCGCACCGCCGGAATTTCCTTCATTGATCGCGGCATCGGTCTGAATGAATTGTGCCAGTGGTGCTTCAGGAGAACCACTACGCTGCAAGGCACTGACAATGCCTTGAGTGACGGTTTGACTTAAGCCGAATGGATTGCCAATGGCCAGTACAATATCGCCCACTTCCAGTGCTGGTGACGTATCCAGCCGCATATAGGGCAGGCTGGAGACCGGAATACGCAGCACAGCCAGATCCGTGTCGGTATCCACACCAATAATTTGTGCTGCATATTCATGACCGTCGGCCAACAAGACCTGAATATCATCCGCTCCTTCAATGACATGCTGGTTGGTGAGAATCAGGCCGTTTTCCTGAACCAGTACGCCAGAACCCAGGCTCCGTTCCAGTCGTTGTGTAGGGATGATAATGCCCTGCACGCCCAGAATGCGCTGAATGGCAGGGTTGGTAATGTGGGCCAGCCGCTTACTGGTTACTAACTTGTTGGCATAAATATTGACTACCGCCGGAGCAGCGCGCTGAACAGCACTGGAGAACGACCCAGACATGCCGCCGGAACCTGACGGGGTGTTCAGCCTGTGTAAATCGCCACGAAACCAAAGGAAAACAAAGGCTATTCCCAGTCCAGCCAGAGCAGACAATAGCCAGTACAGAATGGATTGAATCTTGTGCAAGGACTTCTCCCCGTTGGGATAGGCAGGGCCTATCTACTTGACCAATGCGCTGTGTTTGACCATTCTACGGCACTTTATTGCCCATGGGGGATGCCGCCAGGCAGGGGAAAAAGGTGTACAATGCCCGGCGCGATCAAAGGCCAGTTCTGTGTATGACCAGACTGGCCTGAACAAGTTTCAACAGACCCTGGAGAATTTCTATGGCGAATCAAGGCGTGAATCAAGGCAGGCGCCGGTTTCTGACCGCATCTACCGCCGTGGTAGGGGCAGTCGGTGCGGGTTTTGCAGCTGTGCCTTTCATCAAATCCTGGTTGCCCAGTGCGCGAGCAGAAGCCGCGGGTGCGCCGGTTATTGCAGATATCAGCAAGCTGGAGCCGGGCCAGAAAATGACGGTGGAATGGCGTGGTAAACCGGTTTTTGTCTTCAAGCGAACGCAGGAAATGCTGGAACTGTTGCCCAAGCAGGATCCGCGTTTGCGTGATCCAAACTCCGATGTCGAGTCGCAACAGCCATTGTTTGCCAAGAATCCGACCCGTTCCCTTAAACCGGAAATCATGGTGCTGGTTGCCATCTGTACTCATCTGGGTTGTGTGCCGGAATACAAACCCGAGATTGGCCCGCAGCCCTTTGATCATGAGTGGGCCGGTGGCTTCTATTGCCCCTGTCACAAGTCCCGTTTCGACCTGGCTGGTCGGGTCTATCAGGGTGTACCCGCACCCAAGAACCTGGTTGTGCCCCCCTATCGTTTTCCTGATGATCACCATGTATTGATTGGTGAAGGTCCCAAGGAGGCTGCATGATGGCAAATTCCAACAACGGCGTGCTGGGCAGTCTGATGGCTTGGGTAGACGCGCGTCTGCCCGTGACGGACTTCTACAAGCACCATCTGTCTGAATACTACGCACCGAAGAACTTCAATTTCTGGTATTTCTTCGGTTCCTTGGCCATGCTGGTTCTGGTCAATCAGCTGCTTTCCGGCATCTGGCTGACCATGCACTACAAACCGGATGCCACTCAGGCTTTCCAGTCCGTTGAATACATCATGCGCGATGTGCCCTGGGGCTGGCTGATTCGTTACATGCACTCAACCGGAGCTTCCGCATTCTTCATTGTGGTGTATCTGCACATGTTCCGTGGGCTGATGTATGGTTCCTACCGCAAGCCGCGTGAGCTGATCTGGCTGATTGGCATGGTGATCTACCTGGTGCTGATGGCCGA
>JALWTZ010000447.1 GCA_026993285.1 Lysobacterales bacterium
TGGCGGACATGTACACCGGCATGAACGCCGCCCGCGCCTATACCTATGCCGTGGCCCGGGCGGCCGACCAGGGCCTGACCAGCCGCAAGGACTGCGCCGGCGTGATTCTGCTGGCGGCGGAAACCGCTACCCGCATGGCGCTGGACACCATCCAGATTCTCGGCGGCAACGGCTACATCAACGAATATCCGGCCGGCCGCCTGTTGCGTGACGCCAAGCTCTATGAAATCGGCGCCGGCACCTCGGAAATCCGCCGCATGCTCATCGGGCGGGAACTGGTGAGGCACGGCTGATGGACACGGTACTGGAAAGCCGCATCGCCACCGGCAGCGCAGCCTTCCGCCAGCAGGCCGAGGCCATGCGGGCGCTGGTGGCCGAACTGGAAGCCGCGCTGGAGAAAAACCGCCAGGGCGGTGGTGAAAAGGCCCGCGCGCGTCACACCGCCCGAGGCAAGCTACTGCCCCGCGACCGTATCGCCGCCCTGATTGACCCCGGCAGCGATTTTCTCGAACTCTCACCGCTGGCGGCCTGGGGGATGTACGACCAGCAGGCTCCCGGTGCCGGGCTGATCACCGGCATCGGCCAGGTATCGGGCCGGCGTTGCATGCTGGTGGTCAATGATGCCACCGTCAAGGGTGGCACCTATTTTCCGGAAACGGTGAAAAAGCATCTGCGCGCCCAGGAAATCGCGCAACAGAACCACCTGCCCTGCATCTATCTGGTGGATTCCGGTGGCGCCAACCTGCCGCAGCAGGATGAAGTCTTTCCCGACAAGGACGACTTCGGGCGCATCTTCTACAACCAGGCCCGCATGTCGGCGGCCGGCATTGCCCAGATCGCCGTGGTCATGGGTTCCTGCACCGCCGGTGGCGCCTATGTGCCGGCCATGGCGGACGAAAGTGTCATCGTCGCCGGCCAGGGCACCATCTTTCTCGGTGGCCCGCCGCTGGTGAAGGCGGCTACGGGGGAAGAAGTCAGCGCCGAAGCGCTGGGCGGGGCGGATGTCCACTGCGGGCAGTCCGGCGTGACCGACCATTACGCCCATGACGACTGGGAAGCCCTGGCCATCACCCGCCGGATCGTCGCCCAGCTGGGCCCGGCCGCGCGCAGCCTGCGGCCCGATGCCGAACCGCTGCCGCCCCGCCATGCCCCGGAGGAACTGGACGGCGTGGTGCCGGTGGACCTGCGCCAGCCCTACGATGTGCATGAAGTCATCGCCCGCATCGTGGACGATTCCCGCTTCCAGCCCTTCAAGGCCCGCTACGGCACCACCCTGGTCTGTGGTTTTGCCCGCATCCACGGCTACCGGGTGGGCATACTGGCCAACCAGGGCATCCTCTTTTCCGAATCCGCCCTCAAGGGGGCGCATTTCGTGCAGCTGTGCGCGCAACGCGGCATTCCGCTGTTGTTTCTGCAGAACATCACCGGCTTCATGGTGGGTCAGCGTTACGAGCGGGAAGGCATCGCCAAGCACGGCGCCAAGCTGGTGCATGCCGTGGCCTGCGCCGATGTGCCCAAGCTGACCGTGGTCATCGGCGGCAGCTTCGGCGCGGGCAACTACGGCATGTGCGGCCGGGCCTACGAACCCCGCTTTCTGTGGATGTGGCCCAATGCGCGCATTTCCGTCATGGGGGGCGAGCAGGCCGCCCAGGTGCTGGCCACCGTGCGCGAGGAACAGATGGCCCGCAAGGGCGAACGCTGGAGCGAGGCGGAGCGGGAAGCCTTCATGCAGCCCATCCGCCAGCAGTACGAAACCCAGGGCCACCCCTTCTATGCCAGCGCCCGCCTGTGGGACGACGGCATCATCCGCCCGGCGGACACCCGCCGGGTACTGGCCCACGCCTTGGAAACCGTGGCCTGTGGCCCGGCGGCCGACAGCCGCTTTGGCGTCTTTCGCATGTGAGGTGAACATGGACTATCAATGGATACGCGCACAGACCGGCCGCATTGCCCGTCTGTGGCTCAACCGGCCGGACAAGCGCAATGCCTTCCACGACGGCATGATCGAGGAACTGCGCCACGCCCTGGCCGCCCTGTTGCTGGATGAACAGGTGCGGGTGGTGGTGCTGGCCGCCGAAGGGCGGCATTTCAGCGCCGGCGCCGATCTGAACTGGATGCAGCGCATGGCCCAGGCCAGCGAGCAGGACAACTACCGCGACGCCCTGGACCTGGCCCGGCTGATGCAGCAACTGGCCAGTTACCCCAAGCCGCTGATCTGCCTGGCCCAGGGTGCCTGCTATGGCGGTGGCGTCGGGCTGGTGGCCGCCAGTGGCATCGCCCTGGTGGCCGACGATGCCCGCTTCTGCCTGTCGGAAGTGAAGCTGGGCCTGATTCCCGCAGTCATCAGCCCCTATGTGGTGCGCGCCATGGGCGAGCGGGCGGCCCGGCGTTACATGCTCAGCGCGGAAATCATCGATGCCGAAACCGCCTGCCGCCTGGGGCTAGCCTCGGAATGCTGCCCTGCCGACCAGCTGGAAGCCCGTGGCCTGGCCCTGGCCGAACAACTGGCCGGCAACGCGCCCCAGGCTCAGCGGGAAGTGCTGGAGCTGCTGCGGCAAGTCGCACCCCTGC
>JALWTZ010000448.1 GCA_026993285.1 Lysobacterales bacterium
CAGGTCACCGATATGCGTTTCCACACCCCGGCCCAGGCGGGCCATTTGCCGCATGAAGGCACTGTTGGGCGCGGCACCGATGCCCACGGGGAAAATCCGGCTTTTGCCCGCGCGGGCCTTGACCAGCTGGTAAAGGGCTTCCGGCTGGCTCACCGCGCCATCGGTGAGAAAGACCACCTGGCGCAACAGCCCGTTGTTTTGGGGTGTGAGCAGGGCAAAGCGCAGGGCCGGCAGCATCTCGGTGCCACCGTCCGCCTCCAGGGATTGCACAAAGGCCCGTGCTTCCCGCAGGTGTTGCGTATCGGCGGGCCGGCTTTCCTGCCACAGGGGGAAGAAATCACTGCTGAAGGCGATGATATTCAGGCGGTCATCCGGGCGCAGGCTGTCCAGCACCTGCAGCAGGGCGGCACGGGCCTGTTCGATGGATGTGCCGGTCATGGAGCCGGAAACATCCACCACGAACACCATCTCACGGGCGACCTGTGGCAGTTGTTCTTCCCGCTGCGGTACCAGCATCAGCGCCCAGTAGTCCTCGCCGTTGTGCTGCTGGTGGTACAGGCCGGCCAGGGGCTGGTTCTGGCGTTCCGGCTCCCAGCGCAGCACGAAATCCCGGTTGGCGGCGGCCAGGCCCTGGCTCAGTTGCAGTTCGTAGTCCTGCTCGCTAAGGGCATCCACGGAAATGTCATGGTACAGGCTGGCCACCCGCTTCAACGGCAGGCCGGCCTGCAGGCGGCCCCGCAGGGTGAACTGGGGCATGGCCAGGTCATCCTCGGCCACGCCTTCGGGCAGATGGTCGGTAACCAAGGGGGCATCCACCGGGTTTTCCGGCAGATTCGCCGGCCGGTAGCGGGGGGTGTAGGTCATGGGCAGACGCAGCTCGAAACCGCCATTGATCCAGGGCACCGGCTGTACCCAGCTGATTTCCACGGTGACGGTCTCCCCCGGCGGAATATTGGCCGCGCGCACGTCAAACAGGCCCGGCTGGCTCCAGGCCACCAGCGCCGAGCGCCGCCCTTCCCGGCTGGCCTGTTCATGGATGGCGCGCGCCGCTTCCCGTTCATGAATCTCGCCCTGCAGGCGCGTGTTGCCATATTCCAGCACCACGCTGTCGGTACGGGCATTTTCCGGCAGCGGCATCTGGTACAGGCCCTGCACCCAGCCGGTGCTGGCATTGCTGAACTGCTGGCGCAGGGTGACATGGGCCACCAGCCCCTGGATATCCAGCGTCACTTCCACATCACGGATCAGGGCGGGCAAGACCGTACCCTGTTCATCCTCCAGCAAGAGCGTGCCCGCGCCGGGCGCCTCCTCCTGGGCCCATGCGGGCAGGGAAAGAACAAGCATCAGCAAGCATTGAATCAGGGTTTTCATGGCGGGGTCTCCTTGGGATGTTGCCAACCATGTTGCCGGGGCAAAAGGGCTGCGGGGTCGAGAACCAGGGGCCATTTGCGGGCAGGCAGTGCCAAACCGGGGGCGCTTGATATGTGGCAAGGCTACCAGGTTTACAAACTGTTAGACTGAAGCCGAGTTTCAGGAGCCTGAACCCATGAAAAAAATGCTGATTTTTCTCGCGGTCGTGGCCGGGGTGGCGACCCTGTTCTGGTGGCACGGCCGCCCGCAACCGGTCGCGGTGGTGCTGGCCGAGGTGGAACGCGGACGGGTGGAGCAAACCGTGGCCAACACCCGTGCCGGTACGGTCAAGGCCTGTCAGCGGGCGGCGCTGGCACCGATGATCGGCGGGCAGATCAGCCACCTGCCGGTCAGGGAAGGTCAGCATGTCAAGGCCGGCACGCTGCTGCTGGAGCTGTGGAACGCTGATCTGAAAGCCACCGTGGACCTGGCCCGGCGGCAGGCGGAAAGCGCCCGTGCGCAGGCCGATGCCCGCTGCATCGAGGCACAGCAGGCGCTGCGTGAAGCCAACCGTCTGCAACAACTGAAGGCCGATCAACTGGTTTCCACAGACCGGCTGGACCAGGCCCGTTCCCGTGCCGAATCCGCCCAGGCCGCCTGCAAGGCCGCCCGCGCCAGTGAACAGGTCGCCGAGGCCGAGATTGCCGTGCGCGAAGCACAACTGGCAAAAACCCGACTGGTCGCTCCCTTCGAAGGGGTGGTGGTGGAGATCAACGGCGAACTGTCGGAAGTGGTCACGCCCTCGCCGGTGGGCATTCCCACGCCACCGGCGATCGACCTGATCAGCGACGGCTGTTTTTATGTCACCGCACCCATCGACGAGGTGGATGTGGCCGGGGTTCAGCCAGGCCAGCCGGTACGCATCACTCTGGATGCCTTCGGCAAGCAGCCTTTTGCCGGCACCGTGCGGCGGGTAGCCGATTATGTGCAGGACGCGCAAAAGCAGGCCCGCACGGTGGATGTGGAGGTGGCATTCGTCGCGGATACCCCCCTGCCCCGCCTGCTGGCCGGCTATTCCGCCGATGTGGAAATCGTGCTCAAGGCCCACGGGCAAGCGCTGCGTATTCCCGCCGAAGCCCTGATGGAAGGGGATACCGTGCTGGTCTATCGGGAAGAAGACGGCCAGGGCCGCCTGCAGGCCCGCAAGGTGGAAACCGG
>JALWTZ010000449.1 GCA_026993285.1 Lysobacterales bacterium
CCGCACTGGGCCATACGGAAGAGCGGCTCGTACAGGGCTGGCAGGAACACATGGCCCGGCAAGATCTGGCACCGAGCATCCGCAACCAGCTCCTGCAGCGTCTGCAACAGGCGCTGGCCGGATACACCTATCTCACCCGCGGGAGGTCTCCTGCATGAACCCGGCGCCCCGACATGCCCAAACCTTCACCTTCTGCGCACCGGAGCGCCAGGGGGACAGCATCCACATGCATTACCGGCTGGATGACACCCCGCTGACCGAAATCCTGTATTTTCCCGATGCCCCCGACCTCATCCTCAAGGAACAGCAACGGGCCTTCGAGCAGGCGCTGGAACTGCTGAGCCTGATCGCCGGTATCAGTTACTACAAGGCCGGGCTGGCAAGGAACATTGCCATCGAGGGCCTGAGCGTAACCGAAGATACCGCAAGCTTCCTGCGGAACCTGTATCAGCATGGGCTGGCGGAAATGCTCTGGAAGGCCGGTCTGGAGCACTTTGAAGTGCCCGCCTTCCCTGTAACCCAGCAGCGCCATAGCGCACCGGCAGATTTCCCGTTGAACCGGCGCAATCTGCTGGCCATGGGTGGTGGCAAGGATTCCATGCTTTCGGCTCATCTACTGAAAGCCGGGCAGCAAGATACCCAGGCGGCCTTTGTGGGGCACAGCAGCCTGATTGCCCACAGTATAGAAGTTGCAGGCCTGCCCGCCCTGCAGATCCGCCGCAAGCTGGACCCGAAGCTATCCCTGCTGAACGAACAGGGTGCCTTCAATGGCCATGTGCCGGTCACCGCCATCAACAGTGCCATCCTGGTACTGGCGGCCCTGCTGTATGACCATGACCGAATCATTTTCTCCAATGAGCACTCGGCCAACGAGGCCAATTTCATCAACACCGCCGGGCGTGCCGTCAACCATCAATACAGCAAGTCGCTGGCCTTCGAACAGGCTTTTGCCCGGCAACTCAACAGCCACATTCACCCGACACTGCAGTATGTTTCCCTGCTCAGGCCCTGGAATGAAACACGCATTCTGCAATTGTTCAGCCAGCTGCCCCAGTATCATCTGCATTTCTCCAGCTGCAATCGCAACTTTCACCTGCAGGGCAGTCGCAATTCAGAAAGTCTCTGGTGCGGCCAGTGCCCCAAGTGTCACTTTACCTTTCTTGGCCTGGCCGCCTTTCTGCCCGAAACCGAACTGATGCGCATCTTTGGCCGCAACCTGCTGCAGGACCGGGCACAAATCGGGGGGTTTGCAGCGCTGGCAGCACTGGGGCACTTCAAGCCACTGGAATGCGTTGGCACCGTGGAAGAAAGTCGTGCCCTGCTGGCCCATTTGCAGGCCGTGCCAAACTGGCAGTCCACCGCCGTGCTGCAAGCCTTGCAAGGCCATCCCGAACTGGCCCAGGCACGGCCACTGGAAGAAATCCTGCAACGCCGTTACCCCCACCGGCTGCCGCCCGACCTCGAGCAATTGCTACCTGAACATGCCCTTGTCTGACCCGCATCAGCAGCGTGTAGCCATCTGGGGCGCGGGCCGCGAAGGACTGGCCGCCTATCACTGGCTGCGCTCACGCCACCCCGATGCACCACTGGCCCTGTGGGACGAAAACCCAGAGGCGCTGGAACAGGCTGTGCTGGAGCAGGATGCAGCGCTTGAACGCACCCTGCTGCGGAAAGAACAACCACTGCCGGAAGCGGATTGGGTCATCAAGTCTCCCGGCATTTCGTTGTACCAGCCCCGGATCGAGCACGCCATTGCTACCGGCACACACTTCACCAGCGGGAGCAATCTATGGCGCCGGCTGCGACCCGATGTGCCGGTGATCGCCGTCACCGGCACCAAGGGCAAAAGCACCAGTGCGGCCCTGCTGGCCCATCTGCTGAATGCACTGGGGCAAAAAACCATCCTGGCCGGCAATATCGGCCAGCCCCTGCTGGAAACCCGGGATGCACAGGCTGCGTGGTGGGTCGTGGAATTATCCAGTTACCAGCTGGCTGACCTGGACTGGTCGGCGGAAACGGCCCTGCTGCTCAACCTGCAGCAGGAGCATCTCGACTGGCATGGCAGTCTGCAACGCTACCAACAGGACAAGCTGCGGATCTTTGCCGCTGACCAGCTACGCATCCACCCGCTCGATTTCAAACCCCTGCCACTGACCGGTGGGCAATGGCTGGCTTACGGGCATAAAGATCAGGTTCATCTGCAGGATGGATCTTTCTTCCTCGGCCACGAACGACTCTACCCGGCTGACATTCTGCCCTTGCCGGGCCCGCACAACCGGCACAATGCCTGTGCCATCCTGACCCTGCTGCACGCGCTGGGCGTGGACCTGCACAGCGTCGCATCAGCACTGGAGACCTTCAGGGGCTTGCCACACCGGCTGGAGACCGTGTGTGAGCGCGACGGTATTCGCTGGATCAATGACAGCATTGCCACCACGCCGGAAGCCAGCCTGGCAGCCCTGGCAGCCATGGACAAACGGCCTGTCGTCATGATGGTGGGTGGACACGACCGTGGGCTGGACTGGTCCACCTTTCTCCGGGCCACCAAAATGGAACGGCAACTTCATCTGCTGGCCCTGCCGGACAGCGGCCATCGTCTGGCCGAACTCATGGCTGCAGTACAGCATCCCGTACCCGTGGAAAGGGTCGATGATCTGGAAACGGCGGTCTCGCGGGCAAGAATACTGCTGTCCGAGGGCGGTATCGGCCTGCTCTCGCCCGGTGCCCCATCCTACGGCCAGTACAGCAATTACGAACAGCGCGGGCAGGCCTTTGCGCAATTGGCCTGTGGGAAAGTTACCCGGGACGGTTGCTGAAAGCCCCACAATCAACAAGCGGCTTGTGGCGATCAGCGGTCCAGGTCGGATACCACCCGGTTGCGTCCGGCGTTTTTTGCCTGATAAAGCAGTTCATCGGCGCGTTTGAACAAGCTGTCTGGCATGTCACCCTTGCTTGCATGCGTCAAGCCCATGGACATGGTGACGGCAATCTTCTTGCCACCACTTTCAAAGGGCAGTTTTTCCAGACTGGAACGCAGCTTTTCCGCCACCAGCAGTGCGGTTTCATCGGTGGTATTGGGCAGCAACACCACGAACTCCTCGCCACCGTAGCGACCGACAAAATCGGATTTCCGGGTCAGGCGCAACAGCAACTGGGCCACCACCCGCAACACCCGGTCCCCGGCCAGATGGCCGTGGGTGTCATTGATGTGCTTGAAATGGTCCAGATCACACACCACCAGCGCCAGTGGTGTGCCATAGCGGTCGAAACGGGAAAGCTCCTCCTCGATGCGCTGTTGATAGGCCCGGCGATTGCC
Organism: Lysobacterales bacterium; assembly: GCA_026993285.1. Taxonomy (GTDB): domain Bacteria; phylum Pseudomonadota; class Gammaproteobacteria; order Xanthomonadales; family S139-57; genus S139-57. Next base: position 3,317 of record JALWTZ010000449.1, read on the forward strand.
CAGACCGGTCAGCGGGTCTTCGAGGCCTCGCGCTTCCTGCTCGGTCAACAGCTTGCGCAAGTTGAGGGTTTCATTCTTGGCTTCCTGCAATTCATCGGCCAACTGGCGCAGTTCCGCCTCGAACACGCCACGGCGCTGGGAATTCTCCTCGCGGAAGCGATCCAGACGATCGAAAATCTTGCCGATGTGCGCTTCCATGGTCTGCTGCAGATCACCCAGGTTGGTGGCTTCGCGTACTTCGGTGATCATGCCATCGAAATGACTGCGCATGTCCTCGTCCAGCTCACTGGCCAGGTCGTCCACTTCCTGCTGGTTGCAGACCGTGCGATCGAGGAATTCCTCTACCTGGTTGAAACGCTGCACCATCAGCTCGGCAAACTGTTCGAACTGTTGCTGCTCAATGGTATTGGCCTCGGCCACCACCTGCACCAGCGCATCCAGGGTATCCGGCAGCTGTGCCAGTTCATCCAGGCGGTTGAAGCGGTTCTGTACTTCCACCAGCTTGGGCTTGACCTGTGTGGGTACGCTCAAGTGATCCACCAGCGCCACCAGGTGGTGGGCAATGCTGCGACAAAAACGCGGATCGTCGGTTGCAGGCTGTCCCTCAGCCGCTTGCCCATCCGGCCGTGTTGCCGATGCGGTTGCCGATGAATTGCCCGAAGGCTCCATGCTGGCCAGATCCAGCTGGGTCAACAGGCGACTGAAGGAAACCAGACTGCGATCGGTATCCTGTGCCAGCTTGTCCACCTCCTGTTTCAAGGTGGCCACTTCCTTTTGGGCAGCCTCTTTCAGCGGCAGGTTGTAGAACTGGTCCAGCAGACGGCGCAGGATCTCGACCCGTGAGCGCAGGCGTTGCTCGTGGATATTGTCCAGCTGCAGCAGGCGATCGGAAAATCCGGCCAGGGCCACCTTAAAGCGACGCTGGTCCATCTCGTCACCCTTGAGCAGTTCCAGCAACTGTTCAATCTGGCCGTCCAGCTTGTCATCCTGCTTGCGGGCCGCATTGCTGAGCCGGGAAACCGCCAGCTTGAGCAACAGCTCCACATCCCGCCAGTGGGCACGCTCCTTGTCCGCCTGATCCAACTGCAGCAGATACTTGCGTTTCCAGTTGTCCAGTTCCTGCTTCAGGTCGCCCTTCATGGCCCGCTCCTTATCCCGGTGGCCAGGTCAATGCCCGCCCGGCCAGCAGATGCAGATGCAAGTGGAAAACCGTCTGGCCACCATCGGCATTGCAGTTCATCACCGTGCGATAGCCGGATTCGGCAAAGCCCATTTCAGCAGCCAGCCGGGCCGCGACAACAAACAAATGACCCACCAGCGCTTCATCTTCGGCCTGCAGATCATTGATGGTGGCAATGGGTTTTTTCGGAATAATCAGAATATGCACTGGTGCTTGCGGATTCACATCACGGAAAGCCAGTGCCTGCTCATCCTCGTAGACAATATCCGCGGGGATCTCCCTGCGGATGATCTTGTCGAAAATGGTATCGCTCATTTCATTCCGCCTCCAGCGGCTTGCGCCCGCTCAGGGCGTGCGCCAGGGTATTCTGGTCGATATATTCCAGTTCTCCGCCCAATGGTACACCATGGGCAATTTTTGTTAAGCGAATATTTCGCCCCGCCAGCAGGGATTGCACAAAATGCGCGGTTGCTTCCCCTTCCAGAGTGGCGCTGGTGGCCAGAATCACTTCGCGGCAATCCCATTGCCGCACCAACGCTTCCAGCCGGTTCAACCCCAGATCTTCCACGCCCACGCCATCCAGCGGAGAAAGGCGGCCATGCAGTACAAAATACCGGCCGTTGTAGCCGCCACTTTGTTCAATGGCCAGCACATCCGCCGGGTGCTCGACCACGCACAGCAGCCGTGAATCACGCCGGGCATTGCTGCAAAGGCCGCAGACCGGCGTTTCACTGAAGTTTCGGCAATGCTCACAATGACCCACCGCCTGCATGGCAGCTTGCAGGGCCTCGCCCAGGGCACGCCCCCCGGCACGATCCTTTTCCAGCAGGTGGTAAGCCATGCGCTGGGCGGTTTTCTGCCCCACACCCGGCAAGATACGCAGCTGGTCGATGAGTTGCTGCAGCAGCGGGCTGTGCATCAGAAGGGCAGTTTCATGCCCGGTGGCAAAGGCATGCCAGCGGTGGCCTGCCCCATGTGTTCCTGGGTGGCCTCCGCGACCTTGCGGCTGGCATCATTGATGGCGGCGGTGATCAGGTCTTCCAGCATTTCCGCATCACTGCCGATACTGGCCAGATCCACCTTCACGCCCCGGCACTGGTGCTTGCCGCTGAGGGTAACCTGCACCATGCCACCGCCGGCTTCTCCGGTAACTTCCAGCTGCTCCAGCTCGCGCTGGGCCTTTTCCAGGTTTTCCTGCATTTTCTGTGCCTGACGCATCAGGCTGGCCATGGGACCTTTCATGCGGGTCGTTCTCCTGTGCAAATCCTCGGAAAATATCGCGTTTTTCAGTTCGTGCCGGGTGCGGGCTCACCCGGTTCGATGGTCTCCGGCAGCACCTGCCCACCCAGCTTTTCCTGTACAGCCTTGACCACGGGATGTTCCTCCACGGGAACAGGGCCACTGTCTGCTGCCGCCTCCACCGTCTCCGAGGAACTGTTCTCGGCCAGACGCACATGCAGATGGACGGGCCGGGCCAATGCCTGTTGCAAGGTTTCCTGCAGCCGGCTCTGGTGTGCCTCGCCCATCAGGTAATCATGATCCACGGGCAGTTCCAGATACCAGTGATCATCCGCCCGCTCGCGCAGCTGGCTGAAGCGGGCCAGTTGCCGGGCGGGGCCGGACAGGGGCAATACCTTGACCAAGGCCTGCCATTGTTCCGCGTTGTCGGGCGGCTCCAGGCCGGAGATGGCAGCGGGTGGTTCTTCTTCCGCGGCTGCAACCGGAGGGGATTTCGCCGCAGCATCCGTTGCTGTGGGCCGGGGCGCAGCCGGGGCCGGTCGGGCGGTTTCCTCGTCATCCAGCTGAAAGAGCTGCATGCGCAGCAGGGCCATTTCCAGGCCACTGCGGCCATCGGGGGCATGGGGCAAATCCCGGCGGGCATGCAGTCCCAGCTGGTAAAGCAGTTGTACCTGTTCCGGTGCCAGTTGCTGTGCCCAGTGGTGAATCTGCTCGGCTTCCGGCAGGGTTTCATCCACCACACCGGCCAGCTGCGCCACGGCAATGCGGTGCAAGGTGAGGTTGAGGGCATCCAGCGTGGCCGCATAGTCCGGCGCGTGGGCAGCCAACTCCTCCACCACGGCCAGCAGGCTGGCCGCATCCCGGCTCATCAGCGCTTCCAGCAGTTGGGCAATAAAGGCCTGCTTGACCGTGCCCAGCATATCCGCCACCTGCTCGGCCTCCAGCCGGCCGGCCCCGAAGGCGATGGCCTGATCCAGCAGGCTCAAGGCATCCCGCAGGCTGCCATCGGCGGCACGGGCGATCAGGCGCAGGCTTTCGCCGTCGTGCTCTACATTCTCCGCCTGGAGAATTTTCTCCAGCTGGCCCTGAATCTGGTGCAGATCCAGCCGCTTGAGATGGAACTGCAGGCAACGGGAAAGCACCGTTACCGGCAATTTCTGCGGGTCGGTGGTGGCCAGCAGGAATTTCACATGTGGCGGCGGCTCTTCCAGGGTCTTCAGCAGGGCATTGAAGCTGTGGGTGGAGAGCATGTGCACCTCGTCGATGAGATACACCTTGAAGCGCCCGCTGGCCGGTGCATATTGCACATTCTCCAGCAGTTCGCGCATGTCATCCACGCCGGTGCGCGAGGCCGCGTCCACCTCGATCAGGTCCACGAAGCGGCCTTCGTCGATGGCCACGCAGGCCTCGCATTCCCCACAGGGCTCGGAGGAAACCCCGTGCAGGCAGTTCAGCGACTTGGCAAAGATGCGCGCGATGGTGGTCTTGCCCACCCCGCGGGTGCCGGTAAAGAGAAAAGCATGGTGCAGGCGGTCGTGGTCCAGGCCGTTGATCAGGGCCTGGCGCACGTGGTTCTGGCCCACCATTTCACTGAACTTGCCTGGCCGCCATTTGCGCGCCAGCACCTGATGGCTCATGCGCTTGTCCTCACAGCATGCGCTTCAGCACGTCGGTGGGGCCGTTGGGGTCGGCCAGCCGGTGCTTGATGGCGCCGAGCATGTGCAGGGCAACAAAGCCCATCAGCACCCAGACGCCCACTTCATGGATTTCCTCGAACACCTCGGCCAATTCCTTATTCTTGTCAAAGATCAGTGGCACCTCGAACAGGCCGTAGAAGTTCACCGGATAACCGGCAAAGGTGCTGTACAGAAAACCGGATAATGGCACGATGATGATCAACAGGTACATCACGCCGATAACCGCCTTCTGGATTTTTACATCCCTGGCCGGCAGCTCCGCCGGTGGCTCGGGGGCGCGGGTGATCAATGCCGTCCAGACGATACGGAAGGCCACCAGCCACAAGACCAGGAAACCGGTGGCCTTGTGCAGGGCATAGATGTTGCCGCGGGCAGGGTCGTCATCGGCCAGGCCGGTCATGTACAGGCCGACCCCGAACAGGGCGAAAATCAGCAGGGCGATCAACCAGTGCAACAAGCGGCTCAAGGGGTTGTATTTCTCTTGCATGTCATTCTCCTGTGGTCATCTGTTGGTGGCTGGCCACCAGTTCATCCACCACGGCGGGCTCGGCCAGGGTGGAGGTGTCGCCCAGATCCTGGTATTCACCGGCGGCGATCTTGCGCAGAATGCGGCGCATGATCTTGCCGGAGCGGGTCTTGGGCAGCCCCGGTGCCCATTGAATCACATCCGGGGTGGCAATGGGGCCGATTTCCTTGCGTACCCATTGCACCAGTTCCTGACGCAGGGCTTCCGATGGCTGCACATCGGCCCGCAGGGTGACATAGGCGTAGATGCCCTGCCCCTTGATCTCGTGGGGCATGCCCACCACCGCCGCCTCGGCCACGGCCGCGTGGGCCACCAGCGCGCTCTCGATCTCGGCGGTGCCCAGCCGGTGACCGGAAACATTGAGCACATCATCCACCCGGCCGGTAATCCAGTAATAGCCATCGGCATCCCGGCGGGCGCCGTCGCCGGTGAAATAATAGCCCGGATAGGTGGAGAAATAGGTGTCCACAAAACGCTGGTGGTCGCCGTAGACGGTGCGCATCTGCCCCGGCCAGGAAGCCTGGATGACCAGATTGCCGGCTGCCTCCCCTTCCAGCAACTGCCCGTCGGCGCTCATCAGCCCCGGCTGGATGCCGAAGAAGGGCCGGCTGGCCGCGCCGGGCTTGAGGTCATGGGCGCCCGGCAGCGGGGTGATGAGAATGCCACCGGTTTCGGTCTGCCACCAGGTATCGACGATGGGGCAGCGTTCCTCGCCCACCACCCGGTAATACCACTGCCAGGCCTCCGGGTTGATGGGCTCGCCCACCGTGCCCAGCACCCGCAGGGAAGCGCGGGAACTGGCCCGTACCGGCCCCTCCCCTTCGCGCATCAGCGCGCGGATGGCGGTGGGGGCGGTGTAGAAGATGTTGACCTGGTGCTTGTCCACCACCTGCCAGAAGCGGCCGGCATCCGGCCAGGTGGGCACGCCCTCGAACAGCAGCGTGGTGGCGCCGTTGGCCAGCGGGCCGTAGATCATGTAGGTGTGGCCGGTAATCCAGCCCACATCGGCGGTACACCAGTAGACCTCTCCGGGGCGGTAGTCGAAGATGACCTCGTGGGTGAAGCTGGCATAGACCAGATAACCGCCTGTGGTGTGCAGCACGCCCTTGGGCTTGCCGGTGGAACCGGAAGTGTAGAGGATGAACAGCGGGTCTTCCGCGTTCATCGGCTCCGGCGGGCAGTCGGCGGAAACCCCCTCGGCCAGTTGTTGGTAAACCTGGTCCCGGCCCGCCACCATGGGCACATCCGCGCCGGTGTTGCGCACCATGATGACCGTCTTCAGCCCCTCGGTGCCGGGCAGCGCCAGCGCGGCGTTGACATTGGCTTTCAACGGCACGGTGCGGCCACCCCGGCGGCTTTCGTCGGCGGTGATCAGCGCGGTGGCGCCACAATCGGCAATGCGGTCGGCCAGCGCGTCCGGCGAGAAGCCGCCGAAAACCACCGAGTGGATGGCGCCAATGCGCGCGCAGGCCAGCATGGCCATGGCCGCCTCGGGGATCATCGGCATGTAGAGAATCACCCGGTCGCCCTTTTTCACCCCCTGGCCCTTGAGCACATTGGCCATGACGCAGACTTGCTGATGCAGCTCGCGGTAGCTGATGCGACGGGATACCGTGGGATCATCCCCTTCCCAGATGATGGCGGTCTGCTCGCCCCGTTCGGCCAGGTGGCGGTCCAGGCAGTTGGCCGCCACATTGAGCTGGCCGTCGGCAAACCAGCGGATGAACACTTCTCCCGGCCCGTAGGACCATTCCCCCACCTGGCTGAAGGGCTGTATCCAATCCACCCGCCGGCGGGCCTGCTCGGCCCAGAATGCCTGTGGGTCCGCAATGGAACGGGCATAATCCCGCTGGTAATCTTCCGCTGTCACATGCGCGCCCGCGGCCCATTCCGGCCGCACCGGTATGCGTGTTTCCGCCATGTTTCCCCCTGCCTTGTCTGTTTTGTGAAATCCGCTACAGTATGATTGCTTGAGGGCGATTATTGTACACCCTTGCATTCGAAGGCAGGCTTTTCAAAGGGGGACATCACATGAAGATTTGCTGGCTTGCCGGGCTTCTGGCATTGGCTGCCCAGACAACGGCCTGGGCCGATTCCACCTCCACGCTGGTTTCCGTGGGAGGCACCATCACCAACATTGTTCACGCCGGTGATGGCAGCAACCGGCTGTTTAT
>JALWTZ010000450.1 GCA_026993285.1 Lysobacterales bacterium
TTCAAACAACGCGGAGAGATGGCCGAGTGGCTGAAGGCGCTCCCCTGCTAAGGGAGTATGGGGTGAATAGCTCCATCGAGGGTTCGAATCCCTCTCTCTCCGCCATTCTTTCTATTTCAGTAAACTTTCTAATAAGTCACAGTAGATCAACCTGCCTCTGAGAGAGGGTGAGAAGCCTCGATAAGGGTTCGACCGGCTTGTCGGGAACAAGCCGGAACGCCGAAGGCGGCCCCGAAGGGGTGGAGGGCAGGATGCCCGGAGTAATCCCTCTCTCTCCGCCATTCTTTCTATTTCAATAAACTGCTATAACAAATCACGCCAGCTCACCCTGCCGCTGAAGAGCGGGCAAGAACCCTCGGTCTGCCTCTGCCCTGTTTTTTTCCCAGACAAAAAAAGACCCCGCAAGCGGGGCCTTGAAAATCTGTTGCTACCAGCGGCTTGCTTATTCGTTGCCTTCAGCCATCTGCTCCTGCTTGATGCGCTCGTAGATCTCTTCACGATGCACGGCCACATCTTTGGGGGCATTGATACCGATACGCACCTGGTTGCCTTTCACACCAAGCACGGTCACGGTCACTTCATCTCCGATCATGAGGGTTTCCCCTACTCTTCTGGTCAGAATCAACATTGGGATGTCTCCTGTTTTCCTTGGTTCCTGTGGCCTTCTGGCCGTTTAGGGATGTTGTATTCAGTGGGCTGACAACCACTGACCATGACTTTGGTCATGGTTTGCGAACCTTAACGCCTCGCCGGATACTTTTCAACGAAAAAAGCGCCACTGTATACAAAAAATCGCCCCATACCGGGCGGACAGAAAAAATCTGCTGGATCACCCGCAAATTCGCGCTTGTATCAAGGCTTTTCCGGCCTGCAGCGCCTGATCCAGCCGTTCTGGATCACTGCCACCGGCCTGCGCCATATCCGGGCGACCACCGCCCTTGCCACCGACCTCCACGGCCATGGCGTTGACCCACTCTCCCGCCTTGAGCCGGTCGGTCAGCGCCTTGCTGACCGTGGCCACCAGCCGTACCTTGTCACCATCCACGCTGGCCAGCGCCACCGCGGCCGGTTGCAGCTGATCTCGCAGCTTTTCCGCGGTTTCCCGCAGGGTCTTGGCATCTCCTGAAAACTCGGCCAGCAGATAGCGCACGCCATTGCACTCTTCCGCCTGACTGCTCAGCCGGTCACCAGCCTGGGCCGCCAGTTTGCGCTGCAGTTGTTCCAGCTCCTTTTCCAGGGCCTTTTGCTTCTGGAACAGCTGCTGCAGCTTGTCGGGTATTTCCTCGCTGGGTGCTTTCAGCAACTGGCTGGCCTGTTGCAACAGTGCTTCCTGTGCCTCCACCCACTCCACCGCTTTCGGGCCGGTCAAGGCTTCAATCCGGCGTATGCCCGCGGCAATGCCGGTTTCGGAAACAATGCGGAACAGACCAATGTCGCCGGTACGGTCCACATGGGTACCGCCACAGAGTTCCACGGAAAAATCACCCAGCTTGAGCACGCGTACCTTGTCGCCGTATTTCTCACCGAACAGGGCCATGGCACCGGCGGCAATGGCCTCGTCATAGGGCAATACGGCGGTCTCCGCTGGCGGGTTTTCCCGGATCTTGTCATTGACCAGTCGCTCGATTTCCAGCAACTGCTCGCGGCTGACCGGCTCCGGGTGGGAGAAGTCGAAACGCAGCTTGTCGGCATCCACCAGCGAGCCTTTCTGTTGCACATGCTCGCCAAGCACAGTGCGCAGGGCCGCGTGCAGCAGGTGGGTGGCCGAGTGATTCAGGCGGATACGCTGCCGCCGTGTCTCATCCACATGGGCCTCTACCGTTTCACCCTTGCACAACCGGCCGGAGACCACTTCCACCTGGTGCCCGTGGAATACACCGCCCAGCTTGCGGGTATCCAGCACCCGGGCGTGCGCGCCGGCATGTTCCAGAATACCGGTATCACCCACCTGGCCACCGGATTCGGCATAGAAGGGGGTACGGTCCAGAATCACCAGCCCCTGCTGGCCGGGTTCCAGGCAATCCACCGCCTGACCCTGATGCACCAGCGCCAGTACCTGGCAGGCGGCTTCCTGGCAATGTTCATAGCCGGTGAAGACGGTAGCCGGCAGATCAGTCAATACCTGCGCATCGATATGGTCCGCGCCATCGAACTGGCTGGCACTGCGGGCCCGTTCCCGCTGGTCGTTCATGGCCTGTTCAAACCCTTCCATGTCCAGGCGCAGGCCTTTCTCGCGGGCAATGTCGGCGGTGAGATCCACCGGAAAACCGTAAGTGTCATACAACAGGAAAACTACATCGCCCGGTATGGTCTTGTCGTCGATCCGTTCGAGCTTCTCCTCGAGAATCTTCATGCCCTTTTCCAGGGTTTCGGCGAAGCGGCGTTCTTCCCGCTCCAGGGCCTCGGCCACGCTGGCCTCCTTGCTGGCCAGTTCGGGATAGGCCTCGCCCATCTGCTCCACCAGCGCCGGCAACATCCGGTAGAAAAACGGCTGCGCCTGCCCCAGCAGATAACCGTGCCGGGCCGCCCGCCGGATGATGCGGCGCAG
>JALWTZ010000451.1 GCA_026993285.1 Lysobacterales bacterium
AGGCAGGCCAGGGCAGCCAGTTCGGCTTGCATGGCCAGGGTCAGTTCCAACTCCCCAACGGCCTGTATTTTCTTTTGCTGCAGAAACAGGCTGGCCAGTTCCCGCAGATGCGCTTCTTCCACGGCGTTCAAACGCTGCAGTGCATGCAAGTCTTCAATACAGGACTTCCACAGGGATTCCGGCAAGCGGTGTTTTCGCAGGCGGCGAGCCTGCCAGGCGCGCAGCAGTCTTTTCAGCATGTTCGGTTTTTCGGCTTAAAGTTCGTATCATGCCATGTTTGCATCCTATGGCATCCAGGAGGTTGAACCCATGTTCCCTTTCCATCTGGCCATTACCGTGCGGGATATTGCCGAAGCACGGGCCTTCTACGGGCAAACGCTGGGCTTCCCCGAAGGGCGCAGCGCGGCGCATTGGGTGGATTTCAACTGTTACGGCCACCAGTTGGTGGTTCATCTCGACCCTGCTCTGGGACCGGATGGCCGGGTGCCGTCCCTGCGCAAGCCAGTGGATGGCGATGCCGTGCCTGTGCCCCATTTCGGCGTGGTGCTGCCCATGGATGTCTGGCGAGCACTGGCCGAACGCCTGCGCGGGCAGGTGGATTTTCTCATCGAACCCCATATCCGCTTCGCAGGCCAGCCCGGTGAGCAGGGCACGCTGTTTTTTGCCGACCCCAGTGGCAATCACCTGGAGTTCAAGGGGTTCTTTGATGTGGCCGGTGCGCTGTTTGCCCGATAGGCACACCCGCCTGCCTGTTCAGAATTCGTCCACAAAAACGACTTCATTGGCATTAATGACCCGCACCTGCAGGTTCAACGTGCCGGTGGCCCCGTAGGGATCGCTGGCTTCGACACGAACCGAATCGGCCCGTGGCTGGATGTCGCCGTTCTGGGGGGTGCCGGCAAGATTACCGGCGTTCACCGCCAGCCAGCCCGGGCCCGTGAGCAGGTTGAAGCTCATGGCGTCGTTGTTCGGTTCGATGAACTGCCCGTTGAGATCCAGGCTGAACAGCTGCCCGGCAGGTGCCGTGTAGAAACGGTCCTGTGCCTGTGGCTGTGGTGCCTGGTTGGCAATGCAGTCAACGACCACATCCGTGATGTTGCTGCTGGCAATGGTGCCGCTGCCGTTGCTGACGGCACAGAACTGATCTTGCGGCTGGCTCAGCACGGTGACGGCATAGGTGCTGCCGGAAGTCAGGGCGGTGGTGAAGGTAAAAGCACCATTGCCGCTGAGGATCAGGTCATCGCCGCCATTGTTCTGCAGCGTCAGGCTCTTGCCCGTGTCCAGGCCGTTCAAGGTACCGCCCACGGTGTAGACAGCGGTGGCGGTGCCGCCATTGCCGGTATTGTCCGTGTCGTTGCTGTTGTCCGGGTCGTTGTATTCGCCGCTGACGCTGGCTGAGTTGTCGAATACGCCGGCGGCATTGATGCTGGCGGTGACGGTGAGGGTTTCAATGCTGCCATTGGCCAGGGACAGGGTACAGGGCAAAGCACTGCACTGGGTGCCGTTGACCGTAAGGATGCTGAGATTGCTCGGTGTGTCTTGCAAGCGGATCACCTGTGCCGGGTCCGGGCCATTGTTGCGGACTTGCAGGGTATATTGCAGTGTCTGGCCGGTGAAATAGGGGCCAGCGGTATCCAGGGTCTTGCTGACGGCCACATCGGCGGAAGCCGGTGTCATGTCCTGGCGCAGGGTCAGCGCATTGATATTGCCGGCGTTGCTGAGTGAACCGGCCAGCAGCAACTGGCCATCGGCCTGCAGGGTCAGCGCATTGCCGCTGGAACTGGCATGGCGGTACTGCCCGTTGCTGCCATAACTGGAGTCCAGGCTGCCATCGGCGAACAGGCGCAGGCTGATGGCCTCTGCGGTACCGGGGTCACTGCCGCCGATCAGCCATTTGCCGTCGGCTTGTTGCGCCAGGGCGCTGGCCTGTTCATCACCGCCCAGGTCGATGGTCAGCACGCCGTTGTTGCCAAAACCGGTATCCAGGCTGCCATCGGCATTGAACTGAATCAGCAGGATATCGCGGCTGCCGACAGCGCCCAGGTTGCCCAACAGCATCACCTTGCCGTCCGGCTGTTCCACCAGATCGGTGATTGCCGTGCTGGCGGCCATGGCCACCGAGGCGATGCCGCCATTGGCGAAACCGGTAGCCAGGCTGCCATCGGCATTGAAGCGCAGCAACAGGGCCTTGGGGCTGCCGCCCGTACTGCTGGCCGCGACCAGCACACCGCCATCACTGGCTTGCAAGATGGCCGTGGCCTGATCGTCTCCACCCTGATCCAGCATCTGCAAGCCACTGCCGTTGAAGCCGGTGTCCAGGCTGCCATCGCTCAGGTAGCGGGCCACCACCAGGTCATTGCTGCCGCCGTTGGCACTGGCACCGGCCACCAACAGCTTGCCGTCAGATTGCAACTGGATGGCCAGGGCGCGGTCCTGGCCACTGCCCCAGTCGGCGTAGACGGTGCCGAAATAGCCGAAGCTGGAATCGGTCAGATTACCGTCCGCGTTATAGCGGGTGAGAAAGGCCGGATCGGTATTGCCGTC
>JALWTZ010000452.1:0-1551 GCA_026993285.1 Lysobacterales bacterium
ACTTCCGGGATGTATTCAACCGCGGGCTGAGCTTCGACAAGATCACCGGCCATTTCCGTCTGGAACAGGGTATTGCCTATACCGAAGATCTGCAGATGTCCTCCAGAACCGCAAAAATACTGCTCAGTGGCAAGACCGACCTGGCCAATCAACAATATGACCAGACCATCGTGGTATTGCCCCATGTCGGTCAGGCACTGCCGGTGGTGGGCGCGCTGACCGGTGGGGTGGCCGGCGCGGCGGCCATGCTGGCGGTACAGGGGTTGATCGGCAAGTCACTGGACGAGTCCAACGGTGTGGTGTACCGTCTCACCGGCCCATGGTCAGCCCCCAACATTGAGCGGCTGGCCTTGAAAAAACGCAAAAAGGCCCAGAAATCCGGAAAGGATGCACAACCACCCGCGGCCGTTGCACCGGCCGGCACCCCACCTGACAAGGGTTGAACCACATGACCGAACACAGCGTGCTCGAAAAAGCCCGGCAATGCCTGCTGGAACCGGCCGAACTCCAACTGGACCACCTGCAACAAAGCATCGCCCGCATGATGCAATACCAGGCCGATGATGCCGATCTCTACTTTCAGCACAGCGTGCATGAAAGCTTTGTGCTGGAAGACGGTATCGTCAAGGAAGGCCACTACCATGTGGACCAGGGCGTGGGCGCACGGGTGGTCCACGGTGAAAAAACCGGCTTTGCCTACTCCGACGAGCTGAGCCTGCCGGCCCTGCAACAGGCCGCCGACGCCGCCCGCAGCATCAGCCGCCAGGGACAGGACATCCAGCTGGCCCGGCCGGTTCTCGCCAGCGGCCACCAGCTCTATGGCAGCGAAAACCCCATCGCCAGCATGGACACCGCCGACAAGGTGGCCTGGCTACGCAAGCTGGACGGCTGGCTGCGCGAGCAGAACCCGGCCATCAGCCAGGTGGTGCTTTCCCTGGCCGCCAGCCACCAGACCATCCTTATCGCCAATGCCGAAGGCATGCAGGTGGCGGATATCCGCCCCATGGTGCGCTTCAATGTGCAGGTGGTGGTGGAACGGGAAGGCCGCCGTGAGGCCGGCCGCAGCGGCGGCGGGGGGCGGTACGACCTGCAACGGCTGATGAATGGCGACCTGCCCTGGACCTTCTGCCGCCAGGCACTGGACCAGGCCCTGCTGAACCTGGAAGCGGAAGCAGCCCCGGCCGGCCCCATGACCGTGGTGCTCGGCCCCGGCTGGCCCGGCGTGCTGCTGCACGAAGCCATCGGCCACGGGCTGGAAGGCGATTTCAACCGCAAGGGCGTTTCCGCCTTTGCCAACCGCATGGGCGAGGCGGTGGCCAGCAGCGTCTGCACGGTGGTGGATGACGGCACCCTGGCCGAGCGGCGCGGCTCGCTGAATGTGGACGATGAAGGCACGCCCACGCAACAGACCGTGCTCATCGAAAACGGCGTGCTGAAAAACTACCTGTTCGACCGGCAGAACGCCCGCCTGATGGGGCGGCAATCCACCGGCAATGGCCGGCGGGAATCCTACGCCCACCCGGTGCTGCCGCGCATGACCAACACCTACAT
>JALWTZ010000452.1:1561-2544 GCA_026993285.1 Lysobacterales bacterium
GGTCAAGGACGGCCTCTACGCAGCCAATTTCGGTGGCGGGCAGGTGGACATCACCTCGGGCAAGTTCGTCTTCTCCGCTTCCGAGGCCTGGCGCATCCGTGACGGCAAGCTCTGCGAGCCGGTCAAGGGCGCCACCCTCATTGGCGACGGCCCCAGCGTGCTCAACCGGGTGAGCATGGTGGGCAACAACCTGGAACTGGACGCCGGCGTGGGTGTGTGCGGCAAGGATGGCCAAAGCGTGCCCGTGGGCGTGGGCCAGCCCACCCTCAAGGTGGATGAACTGACCGTGGGCGGCACCCAGGCCGGAGGCTGATTGTGGCCGGATGCCCCCTATTCCGCCGACTCGTCTCCCGTCTCCGGCAGGTGTGCCTTGAGCAACTGGAACAGCTTGCGCGCCGCCGGCGGCAGGGCCTCCGGCGCACTGGCCCGTTCCTTCGCCGCCTGGCGCAGCAGCGCCCGCACGGGCTGGGGCTCCAGGCCAGGAAACTGCCGCAGGGCTTCCGCCAGCGCGGCATCCCCTTCTTCCAGCAGACGGTCGCGCCAGTGCTCCAGCAGATGCAGGCGGCCCTGCTCCTGCCGCTGGGCCTCGGCATCCGGCCGCACCACCGCCAGCAGCGGGGTCAGGTCCAGATTGCGCAGCTGCTTGGCCAGAAACTGGGTTTCCCGCTTGCGGGCCACATGCGAGCGAATGCCCTTGACCTTGCGAATCAGCACCCGCAGCGGTTCTTCCACCGGCAACTGGCGAATCCGGTGCTCGCTCAGGCAGGCCAGCTCGGCGGCCAGTTCGAAAATGGCCTGGGCCTCCCGTTTCCGGGCCGATTTGCTGGGCGGCAGCGGCTGCTCTGTTTCCAAATCTGACATGGTTATGAGAATCCACGCATGAACTCGATACAGCATACCCAGCCGCAGGCGCTGGACGCAACGCAAATTCTCCAGCGCGAAGCCGATCTGCACGATGCCGTGGCCCTGGCGCTGGAAAGCGC
>JALWTZ010000453.1 GCA_026993285.1 Lysobacterales bacterium
ATCATTGCCGTGGCCGATTCCCTGGGTGGTGTGGACAAGCTCAAGGCTGCTGGTGCCGACAAGGTGATTGACCCCTATGAAACCACCGCCCACAAGATACACAGCCAGATCACACGCCCCTTGCTGGCGGAGTTGAGCGATGCCCTGCTGTTTTCACACGATGATTTTTCAGTGACGGAAGTGGTGCTGACCGAATCATCCCGTTTCATTGGTGGGCAGCTCAGTGATGTGGTACAGGCCACGGTAGATGATGTGATCATCCTGGGCATGACCGATTATGAAATGGATCAGACCTTTCATTTTCGTGGCAAATATCGAGACCATCACCTGGATGCCGGTGATGTGCTGGTGGTCATTGGCCCGCATGATGCCGTTCGCCGATTTCGTCAATGGGTCAACCGGGCCGGGGATGAGGGATAAACGGGTGAAAGCCGTGGCACTTGGCGTTCGCCGTTCCAGGCATATCCGAACTTGAAGAAATGTTGCCAATGCGGGTATTTCGCTAAAGTTTAGGCTCCTCTGTACGATAGCCTGTAGGAATCTTGAATTCAGGAACGAACTTCATGCACTCCATACAACTGCGCGCTTTTATCCTGTTGTTGCTGGTATTCGCGCTGGTGCTGGCTTTCAGTACGCATTTTTCCGGCAAGGCCGAGCGAACATTGGTGGAATCCCTGATGGAGGCACGCGCCAAGGATACGGCCGATTTCTATTTCGACAGTGTCAATGCCATGATGTTGACCGGCACCATGCAACAACGGAGCCTGATTCGCAAGAAGGTGCTGTTACAGCCCAACATTCTGGATGCCCGTATCATTCGTGCACCAGCGGTGGTCCAGACCTTCGGAGAAGGTGACCCCGAGCAAAAACCGATGGATACACTGGATCACCAGGCCCTGGCCGGGCAAAGACAATTGACCATTGAGGAAGTGGAAGGAGAACGACGCCTTACCCTGGTGGAGCCAATGCGGGCTGGCAAGGATGTACGCGGAGTGAACTGTCTGGCCTGTCATCAGGTTGAGGAAGGCACGGTTCTGGGAGCGGTACGAGTCAGTTACACCCTCGGGCCACTGGACAAGCAGGTCAATGCCAATCTGCTGTCCGCGGCGTTGGTGAATAGCGCTATCGCAATGGCTGGTCTGCTGCTGGTGGGTTATCTCATGCGCAAGTGGCTGTTTGAACGCTTGCGGATGTTGGGCGAGGCCTTCGAGCGTATTCGCCAAGATGCTGATCTGGCTGCGCAGATACCCGTTCACGGCCATTCGGAAATTGATGTGCTGGCCCGCCACTTCAATCACATGATGAATCAGTTTCAACAGACCATGGTCAAGGTGACCCACAGTAATGGCCGCCTGGGTGAGGCCGCCTCCAGGCTGGAAAAACTGGCGACTGAAACCGGCAGGGCGGTGGAAGAGGAGGGGCTGTCACTGGAGCAGCTGGTAGAAGAAATTGCTCAGGTGGCCAGCCTGGCCAGACAGGTGGAACAACAGGCTGCCGATGCCGCAGAGGCTTCCAATGTGGCCAATGAAAAGGCCAATCATGCCCAGGGCATGGCTGAGAGTACCATCGAGGGCATTCGCAGCATGCATACGCAAATCACTGATGCGGCCAGCATTATCCAGTCGCTGGATGAACACAGCAAGCATGTCAGCCAGGTTCTGGGCGTGATCAAGGGCATCGCCGAACAAACCAATCTGCTGGCATTGAATGCGGCCATCGAGGCGGCGCGTGCCGGAGAAGCTGGCCGGGGTTTTGCCGTGGTGGCGGATGAAGTGCGTGCGCTGGCCAGGCGCACGCAGGAATCCGCTGGTGAAATCGAATCCATGATCGCATCATTGGTGGCAGAAACGGATAAGGCGGTTATTGGCATGGAAGCGGCCAGCCAGCAGGCAGGGGAAGGGGTGCAACGGACACAGGCAGCCATTGATGCACTCAAGGACATCAGCCAGCGAGTCCAGCAGCTCAACAGAAACAACCAGACGGTACTGTCAGTCAGCGAGCGGCAGAAGTCCGTAACCGAACAGGCACGTGCACAGCTGTCCGAGCTGGAGCAATTGATGAAAGTGGTACATGAAGATGCAGAGGCTTCTTCAAAGCTGAGTGAATTGCTGCTGGAACTTTACCAGAAGCTGGAAAAGGACCTGGGACGTTTCCGTTATTGATCCACGGTTTCCTGAGGAGGGGAGAGCACCCGGCAGTAGAAACGGTCTCGCCCGTGGTGTTTGGCTTCGTACAGCCGCTGGTCTGCAGCATGGATGAGTTTCGAGGCCAGGTTGTATGCGTCATCGGGGGCCCAGTCCTCGGGCTGGAATACGGCACAACCAGCGCTGAGCGTGATATTGAGTGATTTTTCCCCCTTGCCGAAACGGATATAGTGACGGCGGATAACCTCCAGCAGCTTTTCCAGGGCAAAGGCCGCACCCTTTTTCCCGGTAGCGGGAAGAATCACCAGAAATTCTTCTCCTCCATAGCGGCAAAGCACATCACTGCTGCGCAGTTGCCTGCGAACCAGCTTGGCGGTTTCTCGCAGTACCTGATC
>JALWTZ010000454.1 GCA_026993285.1 Lysobacterales bacterium
GGCTCGCCAGAGAAGTTGCCATTGCTTTTCCCGCCAGGCATGCCAGAGCGCGGGCAGTGCGGGCAGGGCCAGTGCAGCCGGGCCCTTGGTGAGAAAACCCAGCCCCATCCACAGCCAGACTCTTCTGGCCTGGGCGTGCTTCCCCTGTTCGAAATACCGCACCATGTCGAAAGCGGTGAGGCTCAGCCAGAGGTTGAACAGGGCATCGGCGGTGGCGGCGTGGCTGATGATGCCCACGCCGGCAGTGGTCAGGGTCAGCAGGGCTGCTTGCAGGGCCAGGTCATCCGGCATGCGTTCGCGGGCAAAGCGCCAGACCGCCAGCACCCAGAAAAGGGCCGCCAGTACCGAAGGCAGACGCCAGGCCCATTCCTGTTGGCCAAATAGGCTGGCTGACAACGCCTGGAGCCAGTAGATCAGCACAGGTTTGTCGGGCCGGGGTTCGCCATCCAGGGTAATAAAGAGGAAGTCCTGCCGGGCCAGCATTTCCCGGCTGGCTTCGCTGAAGGCGCCTTCATCCAGATCAAACAGCGGCAGGTTCAGGCCGCCAGCCAGAAGCAGCAATGCCAGCCCGAGGCTCAGCCCATACAGCAGCCAGGGTAGGCTGGAGTGCTCAGGCTGCCGCATGCCAGCCCGATGCCTCCTCCTGAACGGGCTTCAGGCTGTAGGCCGTGGTGCCGCGGGATTCATAAAAGACCCGGACAAGAATCTCCGCCAGCAGGCCGGTGGTGAGAAATTGCAGGGATGCCAGCAGACAGACCACGGCAATCAGCAACAGGGGCCGCTGGCCGATATCTTCTCCCAGAATGAATTTGACCCACAACAGCCAGCCCATGAGTGCGCTGCCCAGGGCACCCAGACTGAGGCCGATACTGCCAAAAAAGTGGCCGGGGCGGGCACGGAAGCGCAGAAAGAAGAAAACGGCCAGCAGGTCGAGGATCACGCGGAAGGTGCGGGAAATGCCATACTTGGATTCTCCGTATTGCCGGGCGGCATGACGGACTTCCATTTCCCCGATGCGGCGCGGGTCGGTAATACTGGCCACCCAGACGGGAATGAAACGGTGCATCTCCCCGTAGAGGCGGACCTGCTTCAGCACTTCAGCCCGGTAGACCTTGAGGGAACAGCCGTAGTCGTGCAGGCGCACGCCGGTGACCTTGCCAATCAGCCGGTTGGCAATGCGCGAGGGAATCTTGCGCATGACCAGCGCATCCTGACGATTCTTGCGCCACCCCTGCAGCAGATCCAGGTCATCCCGCAGCAGTTTTTCCAGCATGATCGGGATATCAGCCGGATCGTTCTGCAAATCACCATCCAGGGTGGCAATCAGGCTGCCGCGGGCCGCATCGATACCGGCCTGCATGGCCGCCGTCTGGCCAAAATTACGGCTCAACTCGATGATGCGGACATGATCGCCATACTGGCTGGCTGCGTTTCGCAGCCGTTCTACGGTTTGATCCGGGCTGCCATCATCCACGCAGATCAGCTCCCAGGGGCAGGGCAGATCGGCCAGAGCTTCATGCATGCGTTGCAGCAGGGGCTCGGCATTGTCTTCTTCCTTGTACATGGGAACCACTACGGACAGGCGATGGTCAGCCAGCGCCTGCTGAAAGTCGGGAGCATGCGATGCGTTGTTCATGGATGGCAGGATGATTTGAAAGGTGCTCATTATAGCCCATTCGCCGCAAGGGGCTGTCGAGAAAGACGAGCTGCCGGGAAACTTATCCTTGAGTGGGGTTCTTTTGATTGCCGGGGGAGGGCAGCAGCCAGGCCAACAGGGAAAAAAGCAGTGAAGAGGCCAGAATGAACAGGTGCAGGTTGACTGCCGTGGCCAGCAGTGAATCCTGGATTTCTCCCTGTGCCAGGGATTGGCTGCCACCGCTGCCCAGTACCATGGCAGCCTCGTAGGTACCAAAGCCCGCCAGGCCCTGTATCGGCAGGGCGCTGGCCAGTTCGGCGGCCACCACGCCAGGCAACAGCGCCACCACGGTCAGATCGCTCAGTTGCAGGGCGGCCAGCAGAAAGGCCGCCAGCTTCATTCCCCAGGCTGCCAGTGTCAGCAGGCTGAGCTTGAGATACAACGCCAGGGAATCCGGAAAACCGGACAACAGTTGATACAGCCCATGGCCAAGCCCCCGATCATGTTGCCGCAGCCGTTGGTGCAGAAGGCCGTGCAACCACCAGCCCAGCGGGATCAGCAGCAGGGCGGCCATGACCGGCAAGAGCCAGGCTTGAGCGTGGAATACGGCCCAGGTCAGAGCGCCGAGCCAGAGCAGGGAGAACAGGTCCAGCAGGCGAATCCACAGCAGACTGCCACTGGAGTGCAGAACCGGGTGGTTGAAATAGTGCCGCATCAGCCAGGGGAAGAGGGTCTCACCCAGCCGCATGGGCAGCCAGTTGATGGCCGTGGTATGCCAGATGTTGATTCGCAGGAAATCGCTATACCGGCCACCGGTCTTTTCCTGCATCAGGAGGTGGAAACGCCGGGCGCGCAGCCCGTAGGCCAGGCCGGTCAGCAGCAGAATGGAAAACAGCAG
>JALWTZ010000455.1 GCA_026993285.1 Lysobacterales bacterium
CTGATAGGCGTTTGCCAGCGCCGTCATGAAAGCCTTTCGGGTGATGCCGCAGCCAACCCAGCGCAGGATGGATGCTTCCTGCTTGTCCGAGGCTGGAGGTGTTTGTTCTTCCGCAAGTGATTGGGTCGCTACACAAAGCAGCAGAAGGCTCAGCCAGAGATGTCGCATGGTTTACTCTCCCCCCTTGAAGTGCTGAAACATGGTGGCAAGCTCGAATACGACCACCTTACCGGCATGGGAATCGATTGGCAATCCAGGTCAACTACCGTTAGTCGTTTTCAGCGGTGCCTTTTATTCCAAAGTACTTCACGGCCCTGTTCGTGGCGGCATTGCAGCCGTGCCATGACAAACAGCAGGTCGGACAGGCGGTTCAGATAGCGAATGACTTCCGTTCGAAAGTTTTCGTTTTGCGTGGCCTGTATGCACTGCCGTTCTGCACGACGGCAGACCGTGCGGGCCTGGTGGAGAAAGGCTGCGGTGGGTGAGCCGCCGGGGAGGACAAATTCCTTGAGCATGGGGAGACCGGCATTGAGGTGATCCAGGGTCTGTTCCAGCCAGGCAATATCCGCATCCTGGATCAGGGCCATGCCGGGCACGCTCAGTTCACCGCCAAGGTCAAACAAGTGGTGCTGGATGGTTTGCAGTGCCGTCTGGATCTCCTTCAGCGGCTGGTGTGCCAGCACAATCCCGATGATGCTGTTCAGTTCATCGACATCACCATAAGCCTGTACGCGAGGCGCATCCTTGCGCACCCGGCTGCCATCGCCCAGCCCGGTGGTACCGTCGTCTCCGGTACGGGTGTAGATCTTTGACAGGCGATGGCCCATGCTTATTCGCCTTCGGCTTCGCTGTTTTCTTCAGTAGCAGCTTCGGCTTCCTCGGCAGGGGCTTCCTCAGCCGGGCGGGGCTCTGAAAGCTTGATCAGACCTTCCTTCAGCAGGATTTCCACCTTTTCCTCGCCGTTGAGCCATTGTTTCTTGTCGCCACGAACGGCGAAACGGCCATTACGCTTCTTGAAGATGGTGAATGCTTTGGTTTGCTTGATGATTTCCATACTCGTCCTCGACTTTCGGATGGGTTGAAGCTTGCAGCGGATGCCACAAGCCCTGCCGGGTGGCAGGGCGGGCATTATATCACTGCAAAGCTGGTTGTTCGGGCAAGAAAAAACCCGGCGGGAGCCGGGTTTTTTCTGGTCGGAATGGACCGGCAGGATCAGATGGCTTCGTCTCCGGTTTCTCCGGTACGGATGCGCACCGCGGATTCGAGATTGAGTACGAAGATCTTGCCATCGCCAATGCGCCCTGTTCCGGCGGCTTTCTGAATGGCTTCCACGGCGGTGTCCACCATGTCGTCGGTAACGGCGATTTCCAGCTTGACCTTGGGCAGAAAGTCCACCACATACTCGGCACCACGGTAGAGCTCTGTGTGGCCTTTCTGACGACCGAAGCCCTTGACTTCGGAAGCGGTGATACCCTGCACACCCACTTCAGCCAGTGCTTCGCGCACATCGTCCAGCTTGAAGGGCTTGATAATGGCCATGATCATTTTCATGTTGATTCCTCCAGATTTCAGTCAGGCCAAGGCTCAGAGATTGGAGCTCTTGACGAATTCGGGGTAAGCCTCCAGGCCACATTCGGCGTAGTCGGCACCAGCCATTTCCTCTTCTTCGCTGATCCGCAGGCCCATGATAACCTTGATCACCATCCAGGTGACAAAACTGGTAATGGCTACCCAGCCACCAATGATCACGATGCCCTTGATCTGGGCCATGAAGCTGCCGTCCGGATTGGTCAATGGTACGGCCAGAAGACCCCATACGCCAACCACACCGTGTACGGAAATGGCACCGACCGGGTCATCGATCTTCAGCTTGTCGATAAACAGGATGGAGAGGATGACCAATACACCGCCCACGGCGCCAATCAGGGTAGCGGTCAGTGGTGTGGGTGTCAGCGGCTCGGCCGTGATGGCCACCAGACCAGCCAGCGCACCATTGAGCACCATGGTCAAATCGACCTTGCCCCAGCGGATCTTTTCAAAAATCAATGCAGCCAGCACACCGCCAACGGCGGCCATGTTGGTGTTGACAAACACCAGGGAGACAGCGTTGGCCTCTTCCACATTGGAGATTTTCAGCTCGGAACCGCCATTGAAGCCGAACCAGCCCATCCACAAAATCAGCGTGCCCAGCGCGGCCAGCGGCAGGTTGGCACCCGGCATGGCGCGTACTTCACCATTGGGGCCATACTTGCCCTTGCGCGGGCCCAGCAGAATCACGCCCATCAGGGCCGCAACCGCACCGCACATGTGCACGATGCCGGAACCGGCAAAATCGAGGAAGCCGGCTTCCTCCAGTGCGCCACCGCCCCACTTCCAGAAGCCTTCCACCGGATAGATAAAGCCTGTCAGCACCACCGAAAACAGCAGGAAGGAGGTCAGTTTCATCCGCTCGGCCACGGCGCCGGATACCACCGACATGGCGGTGGCCACAAACACGACCTGGAAGAAGAAATCAGCCAGACCGGAATA
>JALWTZ010000456.1 GCA_026993285.1 Lysobacterales bacterium
TCGAAGCACAGGGTTGCGCCTTGCCCGGCGCGGTGGAAACGGTACAGGCCCTGCACCGGGCCGGGGTGCGGCTGGGGCTGGCTTCCTCCTCCTGGATGCCCCTGATCGACGCGGTGGTGGACCGGCTGCAACTACGCGCCTGCTTTGCCGTATTGCATTCGGCGGAACACGAAGCCCACGGCAAGCCCGCTCCGGATGTCTACCTCAGCGCCTGCCGCCGCTTGCAGGTGGACCCGCAACACTGCTGGGCGGTGGAAGATGCCTGTTCCGGCGTGCAGGCCGCCCGCGCCGCCGGCATGCAAGTGCTGGCCGTTCCCGCGGCCAGCAACCGCAACAACCCCTGCTTCGAACAGGCCCATGCCTGTCTGCCGCAACTGCACCCACAGGTAGTATTTCAGCAGCTCAACCTGGCTCCGCTGTAAGCCGCCAAAGCCAGACAAGGCCTCGGCCAAGTGCAATCGTGCAGCGAATTGCACTCCATGGAAGCTTGCAGCTCTGTGATTGAGGGTGGCTTCTGGGCCAGCAACAGCGGCCAGACGGCTGACCTGCTGTTTGCTGACAGCTTCGAATAATACCTTGTCGGGTTACGCTGACGCTAACCCGACCTACGACGGGCTTCCGTGGCTTCGTAGGGTGCAATAGCGCAGCGTATTGCACCAAAGAAAACCGGCACATGGCCTTGATTGACCTCTTGCAAGTGATTGAAAAACAAGAAATTCACAATTATTCATAAAAATTCACAACTTTTTCAAGCTTTTTTCTCCCGTTTTTGCTGCACTGGCAGCGGCTGCAACGGGCGGCCACGGTGCCACGGGTTGCAGGCAGCACCCGTGGGTCAAACAAGCAAACAGGGGAGAGCGCAATGAGCATCTGGAAAAACCTTTTTTATGGAGTCACGCTTGCGTGGGCCACGGCTGCGCAGGCGGCAACGTTCACCTACCAGGGCCAGTTGTCCGACAACGGCAGCCCGGCCACCAACAACTACGACTTTGAATTTCTGCTCTTTGATGCCGCCAGCGCCGGTACCCAGGCAGGCAGCACCGTAAGCCTGTCGGCTGTACCGGTGACCGACGGCATCTTTCAGGTGGAGCTGGATTTCGGCAACACCTTCGACGGCAGTGACTACTGGCTGGAAGTGCATGTACGCCCCGGAGGAGATACCGGAGGCTATACCCAACTGCTTCCACGGCAGTATTTGAGCTTCAACCCCAATGCCCAGTATGCGCTGGAGGCGGGGGTTGCCAGTTCGGCCAGTACGGCAAGCACCGCCAGCGATGGCCCCTTCTGGAAACTGGGTGGCAATACGGGCACAGGTAGTGGCGACTTTATTGGAACCAGCGATAACAACCCATTGGAGTTGCGGGTCAACGGCTTGCGTGTTGGGTTGATTACTGCACCCAATACTGGGTCCCATTCACCCAATGTGCTATTTGGTTCAAAATTGGCTTATATCGACCCGGGAGTGGTTGGCGCAACCATCAGTGGTGGGGGAGTTGTAGGGGCCAGTACATGTGGTGATGGAACACAACTCTGTGTAAATTCGGTATTTGGCGACTATGCGACTGTTTCAGGTGGCACGGGGAATTATGCTACAAGTCCTGCGGCTACGGTTGGTGGGGGTGCGTCTAATACAGCCAATGACGATCACTCTACTGTTGCAGGAGGATTTGCAAACAGAGCCTTTTACAGGTCCACTGTTTCAGGCGGGTTTAAAAATACGGCCAGAGGTGGCTATGCCGCTATTCCTGGTGGTATAGACAATCTCGCGGGGGGGGAGTTTAGTTTTGCAGCGGGCAGGCGAGCCAAGGTGAGGGATGGTGATTCAGCAAGTACATACTATAGCGGAGATTTTGCTGGTGACCAGGGTACCTTCATTTGGGCCGATTCCACGGACGCAGATTTGGTGTCTACTGGTGATAACCAGTTTCTGGTACGGGCCAGTGGTGGTATCTGGTTTGGTACCGACAGTAGTCCATCTATTCCCAGTGGCCGGTTTATCAACACCTCCACGGGTGGTTATCTCAGCACTGGGGGTACCTGGACCAACAGCTCGGACCGCAACCGCAAGACCAACTTCCAGTCCATCGACTCCCAAGCTGTTCTGGAAAAGGTGATCAGCCTGCCCATCCTGCGCTGGAACTACAAGGAGGAGGATGATGGCACATTGCACCTGGGCCCCATGGCGCAGGATTTTTACGCCGCTTTTGGACTGGGTGCGGATGACAAGCATATCGCCACCGTGGATGCCGATGGGGTAGCCCTGGCGGCCATTCAGGCACTGGCGCGGGAAAATCAGGCCTTGAAGACAAAACTGGCCCAATTGCAACAGGCACTACAAGCCCTGCAGGCCAACCAGCAGCAATTACTCAGCCACTTGCAGGCAAGCCCTGTTGAAAAGGAAAGCGAAAGCAGGGAGGCCGCCCAATGAAAATGCTTTTGATGCTTTGGATACTGGCCAGCACTTCGGTGCTGGCCCAGTCCTCCGGCGGCAGCTACACGTTGGAGAAACACACCATTGACGGC
>JALWTZ010000457.1 GCA_026993285.1 Lysobacterales bacterium
TCTACCGTGCTGTATTCATCATGGATGCGAATGGCGCCAATGTACTGGCTGTCCAGGTCCGCCTCATTGGCGATGGCACCCACGATATTGCCGGGCTTGACGCCATGCTCATGGCCCACTTCCACGCGATACCGCTCCATGCCACTTTCCGGTGGGCTGTGTTCCCTGCGAGGCGGGCGCTTGCCCTTGTGATCCCGATCAGCGTATTTGCCCTTGCGTACCGGGCTCTCCCGCCTCGTGTCATGCCGGGGCAGGTCTTTCAACAGCAAAGGTGTGCTGCCCTGAACCATCTTCGCCAGTACGGCAGCAATTTCGGCAGCAGGCACATCCTGTTCCATGCGAATCTGTTCGATGATCTGGCGATAGAGATCCAGTTCATCCTCCTGCTGTAGCGCTTCCACGATTTTTTGCCGAAAACGGGCCACACGCTGGTCGTTGATTTCATCCACGGCCGGCATCTGCATGGGTTCGATCTTCTGTCGGGTTGCCTTCTCGATCAGGCGCAGCATGCGCTTTTCCCGTGGTGATACGAACAGGATGGCCTCACCCTTGCGGCCAGCACGCCCGGTGCGGCCAATGCGGTGCACATAGGCTTCGGTATCGGTGGGAATGTCATAGTTGATCACATGGGAGATCCGCTCTACATCCAGTCCACGGGCCGCCACATCCGTGGCCACGAGGATATCGAGCTGCCCGGCCTTCAGGCGCTTGATGGTGCGTTCCCGGTCTTTCTGCGCAATATCACCATTCAAGGCCGTGGCCTGGAATCCCCTTGCCTGCAGGCGCTCGGCCAGTTCCAGGGTTTCCAGCTTGGTACGAACAAATACCACCATGGCGTCAAAGGGTTCCACTTCCAGCAAACGGGTCAGTGCATCCAGCTTGTGCAAACCCGAAACCATCCAGTAGCGCTGGCGTATGGTATCTGCCGTCGTGGTGGTGGACTGGATCTTCACCATCACAGGCTGTTGCAAATGCTGCTCGGCAATACGCTTGACTTCTCGCGGCATGGTGGCGGAAAACAGGGCAATACGGCGTTTTTCAGGCAATTGCTCCAGCACCCATTCCACATCCTCGATAAACCCCATGCGCAGCATTTCATCCGCCTCGTCCAGCACCAGGGTCTTAATCTTTTCCAGCTTCAGCGTACCTCGGCGAATATGATCCATCACCCGGCCTGGGGTACCCACCACTACATGCACACCCCGTTCCAGCGGGCGGGTCTGCAGGCGATAATCCTGCCCACCATAGATGGGCAACACATGAAAGCCCTTGAGATCGGCTGCGTAACGCTGGAAGGCCTCAGCCACCTGAATGGCCAACTCTCGCGTAGGCGTCAATACCAGGACCTGCGGATGCTTTTGCCGCATGTCAAGATCGGCCAGTACCGGCAAGGCAAAAGCGGCTGTCTTGCCGGTTCCGGTTTGCGCCTGGCCCAGAATATCCTGTCCATCCAGCATGGCGGGAATGGCCTGGGCCTGGATCGGGCTTGGGTTTTCATAACCCAGTTTGCGCAGTGCGGACAACAAATATTCAGGCAAATGAAGATCGTCGAAACGGATAGACTCCGCTTCATGGGAAGGGCTAGAATGGGTCATGCAGGGGGGATACTCCGAAAGAAACAACCGCAATAGCGGTTTCAAACAAAAGGCGCTGTTTGCGCCAACTGGGCCATCATACCATGAGCTTGCCGGAACAACCATGCCATTCCTTCTCCGAGTTTTGGCCCTTTTATCTGGCTGAACACCAGCACCCTATCAATCGCTGGTTGCATTTTATTGGCACTGCGTTGCTCTTTCCCGTCCTGGCATTGGGGTTCACACACTCATTCCTGTGGTGGCTTGCCCTGCCTTTCATTGGCTACGGCTTTGCCTGGACCGGTCATTTTCTGGTTGAACACAATCGCCCGGCTACCTTTCGCTACCCGCTTTGGTCCCTGCTGGGCGATTTCAGAATGTTTGCGCTCATGCTCACCGGCAAGCTGTAACCCAGGCATGATTTCCCACCCGTCAATGGCTATCTCCATAACCATACTTGCACTTGTGGGATGAATGGGCTAAGTTTGCAGCCAAACTCTTGTATACCACTGTAAAGGCTTTCCTTTTCAATGGATTGTAAAACAAACCTTAAGCATAATCTCAATCCGGAAAGGTCATGCTCACCAACGAACCCAATTACCTCAGAAAATCACATCGGGTAGACCTGCCGCTCTGGGTGCAGGTTGGTGATCAGACCTATCGTGCTCACGATTGGTCTTTGACCGGCGTGGGTATCAAGGATTTTCAACTGCCGGCTGAAGCCGACCAGGTCTTCGACGCCACGCTGCAACTTCCCATGCCCGATGCACAGCTGGATCTCCGGGTACAATTGCAGTTCAAGCGGCATCATGGTGACATTGCCGGTTTCGAGTTCTACCGGCTGGGGCAAAAGGCCCGCAGCATCCTCCGCCATTACATCGAACTGGCCGTGGAAGGCCAGCTGGGCAATGTGGAAGACCTCGTGGCCGTGATCACCGCGCCCGAAGTGGCCACTCCCATTCAGGAGGCCTTGAATCTTTCAGAGCTGGAAGAAGAAACGCTGGTTTCCCGTTTTCGTCTTCGCAGCACACTTTCCATTGTTACCGGGCTGGTTTTTCTGCTGCTGCTGGTGGCCACCCTGTTCTACAACACCACCTATCGTGTTGCGGCCACAGGCATCGTGACTGGCAACCTCCGCAAGGTCAGTGCCGGTGTCAATGGCCTGATCACCCAATTGCTGGTGCATCAAAATCAGGTACTGCAAACGGGTCAGCCCTTGTTGACGGTTCGTGATGAACAATACGACAAGCAAATTGCCGCACTGGAACAGCGTCAACAGCAATTGCAACAGCAACTGGCAGCGCTGGAGAACACCAACCAGGCAGGTAAAAAAGGCATTCTTGAACAATTACGTGCCTTTGCCGACGTCCGCAAGGCGGAACTGGAACGTGCCCAATCACTTTATGAACAACGGCTGATTTCCTTCAAGGATCTCAACTATATTGAGAACCAGTACCGTCAAGCCATGCTGAACCTGACACGGGAACTGGAAAACACGCGTGGCAGTACCCGCGCCAGCCTGGCGGAAGCCGAAGCCAGCCGCAAGGCGCTCACTGAAGTCAACCAGCGCCTGCAGGAACTTCGTGCCAAGGGGGCCGAGCGGCAAATTCCCAGCCCGACTTCCGGCACCGTATTCAACCTGCCCGTCGAACCGGGGCAGCGCGTAACGGCCGGGAGCACCGTGGCTGTGATCCAGGCTGACCGCACCCCTTTCATTCTCATTCGCCTGCTGAATGCAGACGCCATCAAGCTGCAACCGGGCATGAGCGCCAATGTGGTGGCACCTTTGCTGAACCGCGAGTACCAGGCCACGGTGGATGCCATCGGTTATACCGCGGTCAACAGCGAAGTCAGCTTTTCGCAGGAGGCCAGCCTCAACGAAACCCTGGTCAAACTGACCTTCAACGACCCCGGCGTCCGCCTGCCGGCCAACCTGCGAGTCAAGATCTGGATCCAGACCTTCACCTGGCCTGACTGGCCATTCTGATCTCATGGCAGAAACCGCCCGCCATACTCGAATGATGCGGCGTCTGGGCCGACGAGAAGGGCTGATTTCCCTGGTGATTCCCGCCATCTTCTACGGCAGTTCAGCCTTTGCCATCTGGTATGCCATGTGGCCGTACTTCTACTATGTCAAAAACGAAAACTTCATCGTGCTGGGCCTGTTCGCCTTCTGGCGATATGGCTGGATGCTGACCAATTATATCCGTGCCTTTCTCTACACCTACCTGCGCTACCCCTGGCTGAAAAAGCGCCTGCTGGATGTACCGGAAGAACAACGCTACCCACGACAGCTTTTTTTCATCATTCCTTCCTACAAGGAAGAAGCCTGGGTCACCCTGGAAGCCTTCCAATCCATTTTTTCCAACTTGACCGAACTGGAAAACACACGAGCCACACTGGTTGTAGCCACCGGCTCGGATGAGGATGATCAGGCCGTGGCCGCGGCCTACAACGCCCACCCCGTGCGCCACAAGGTAGAACTGGTTCTGCAAAGACAGAAACAGGGCAAGCGTATCGCCATGGGGCATGCGCTGCGTGCGGTGGCCCGGCGGTATGACGGTGAAGAGAACAGCGTTTGCATTTTCATGGATGGCGATTCCTACCTGCCTCCGGAAACCCTGAAAAACACCCTGCCCTTTTTTACCCGCTTCCGCGATCTGGGTGCAGCCACCACCAATGAAGCGGCTTTCATCAACACCCGTTCCATCTGGTACAAGGAATGGTTCAACCTCAAGTTCGGTCAGCGCCATATCCTGTTCAAGTCCCATGCCTTGTCCAACAAGGTATTGACCCTCACCGGCCGCTTTTCCCTGTTCCGTACCGCCATCGTCACCTCGGAAAGCTTTATTCGCCAGATCGAAAACGACACTATCACCCACTGGATGCACGGCAAGTTCCGCTTTCTCATGGGAGATGACAAATCTTCCTGGTTCTATCTGTTGAAAAACGGCTGGAACATGCTCTATCTGCATGATGTTGCGGTCTATTCGCTGGAATCCCGTGACGGCAGTTTTCTCAAGATCAGCCGATCACTGCCCTATCGCTGGTATGGAAACACCCTGCGCAACAATGCCCGTGCGCTCAAGGTGGGCTGGCGCAAGACCGGCCTGTTCATCTGGCTGGCCATTCTGGACCAGCGCCTGACCATGTGGACTTCACTGGTCGGTATTACCGGCGCAACCCTGCTGGCCCTGTTCAAATCGTTTATCTATCTGCCTTTCTACATTGCCTGGGTGCTCATTGTGCGCACGATACAGATGAGCCTGATCGCCTGGCGGGGCCATCCGGTGAGCATGCTGACCATACCGCTCATGCTCTACAACCAGTGGGTGGGCGCCATCATCAAGATCAAGGCCTCCTTTCATCTGGCCGACCAGAACTGGTCCAAGGGTGGAGCCACCCAGGGAGGCGACCAGAATCATCGCCCCATTCCAGTACGCTGGGCAGCCTGGATGCCGCAATGGAGCCTGTTCATGGCCTATGTGCTGTTCCTGTATGCCATGCTGCTTTCCCAGCATGTGCTGGATTTTCCCCAGTGGCCCCACGCCCGTGCCGCCGAAGCGCCGCTGACCCTGGATGCGCGCCAGTTTGGCATTCACCCCGATGACGGCCAAGATGATGCACGACCCTTGAACCGCCTGCTGGGCTACTACAAGGATCTGGGCCCGCTCACCATCCAGTTGCCTGCCGGCACCCTGCAACTGAACGAACCCATACGCATTGCCGGCAATCGCATCACCCTGGCCGGCCACCCCGGTGAAGGCACGCGACTTGTCGCCGGCTTCGGCGGCACGGGCAACAGCATGATCGAAGCACGGGGCCATCTGGATGCGCATCGTTATCCCGTGGATGGCCCGGTACAGGCCCGGAAGCATGTGTTACGCATGCAAACCCGGCCTCCATGGAAAGCCGGAGACTGGCTGCTCTTGTCCGCAGCCAACACGGAAGATTTTCTCGACCAACTGGGCAGCCAGGTGTGGCGCAAACCCTACCCGCGCCTGCGACAGCGCATGCTGAAAATCCAGGCTGTGAACGGGCGGAACATCGTCTTCGAACAGGCCATCGGGCTGGACCTCCCCGCCGGCATGGCTGAATTACAGCAAATCCAACCCGTGGAAGGACTGTACCTGAAAAACCTGCAACTGATCTACCAGCCTGATAACGCACAACAGCCGCCCCCTCCCCAGACCTACGAAAATCTCAAGCCAAACCATCGCGTGGATGGCATACAGCTACACTGGGTGACCGATTGCAAACTGCGCAATGTGCGGGTACTGCAGGCCGGCCGTCACCCGGTGAATCTGGATGGTGTCAGCCGCTGCCAGCTGCGGGACATGCAACTGAAAGGCAGTTGGAACAAGGGCAAGGGCGGCAATGGCTATCTGCGTATAGCTCGCAGCCACGACAACCTGCTGCAGCACCTCCGGCTGAAAAACCTGCGGCACCTTGCCCTGCAGTGGAGCAGCAGTTTCAACCAGCTGCAAGATGTGAATACAGAATCTGTGGATATCAATTTTCACGGTGGTTTCAGCCACCATAATCAACTCGACCGGATTCGCCTAATACTGCCGGAAAGCCACCCCTGGCCACCCGTGTTTCGTACCGATGGCCAGGCCCGCTGGGCGCCGCCAGACGGGCCGGAGAACCGGGTAAGCCACTGCCAATGGAAACGACCTGCAGAAAATTCATGGAAACCCTGCTCATGAGCCGAACACACCTTGTTTTCTCCATTTTCATCGGCTGCGCCTGGCTGCTGTGCAGCCTGCCCCTGCGGGCAGAAATGAGCCCGTTTTTTGATGACAGCTACCTGCAGGGCAGCCCACCGGCCCGAGCCGTACTGCACCTGTGGCAGGAAGGTGACCGCACCGGACAGGCCTACACCGACCTGCTCCGGAAGGAGAAAGGCTTCAACGGGCTGTATTTTCGCGCCGAAGGCTGGGAAAGCCTGCGCCGGGATGCCTACGAGTACAAGCTGGGCATCGACCTGGAACTCTATGACAACGGTCGCCATGAAGGCCGGCGTACGCAAGCCAAAAAAATCGTCGAATCCCGCGTGCAATACCTGCAATTGCTCAATGACATGAGCCACCGGGCCAGTGACGAAAACCGTTACAACCTCCATCGGCTGGAACTCCGCCTGCAAAAGGAATGGCTGCAAGCGAAGTTGAAGCTGACCACGGAACAACTGCAAACCGCCCGCTCCGAACTCAAGGCCGGTTTTCTTACACGGGATGAATTTGCCGACTATGTGACCCGGCAAACCGAGGCGGAGCTCCGCTATCAGGCTGTGGCATCTGCCGATGACCTGGCCATGCCCAGCGGTTGGCTGGTGCTGCTCAACCGCATGGAAAAACTCGAGCTATTGCCCGAGAATGACCTGATCGAACGCGCCTACCGGCAGGATTACGGCCTGCTGTTGCAGGAGCAATTCATCGAACGGGCACAGTTTCATCCACAATGGCGTGATGATCTGGAAGCCCGGCTTTATCTGGAAGAACGCTACAACGACTACAACCGGCGCGAAGATCTGGTCGTGGGCGTGCGGGTGCGCCTGCCTCTGGACAAGCCACGCAACCGGGATGACCTCATCGAACTGGAAATCGACAGCTACCGCGAACAGGCCCAGGCCATGCGCGTGCGCATTCGCCAGCGCATCCTGCAGCAGCATCGCGCCTTTCGCCAGCATCAGGCCATGCTCAATGGCATGATGAATCAGCGCATCCAGTTGCTGCAAGAAATCCGCGACCAGCAGGAACATGCCCGCAAGGTCATTCCCTCCCTGCCCTACACGCCGGAAAAGCAGCTGCGGGTATTGGCACGAACACTGCTGGACCTTTCCGGTGAAATCCGCAAAAAACGGCTGCAACTGCTTGGATACATGATCGACCTGGCGGACTTGACCCGTGATGCCCGTCTGGAAACCCTGCTGCGCAACCCACCACCCATGGAGGATGAACGGCAAGCCCCCGTGGACACATCCACCCATCTGCCGTAACCAGGCGGGAAATCCATCCACAATCTACCCTTTATGGAGTATTCATAAGGGGATATAATCCGCGCTTTCGTTCACGGAGTCCCCCATGAGTAAACAGATCTGCCTGATCGAAGGCGACGGTATCGGCCCGGAAATCACCCAGGCCACGCAAATGGTGCTGCAACGGCTCGCCCCCGAACTGGAAATTGTCCGTGCCGAAGCCGGGCTGGCCGCACTGGAGAAACACGGTGAACTGCTGCCGGCAGAGACCCTGGACAAGATCGCTGCCTCCGAAGCCGTACTCAAGGGGCCATTGACCACACCGGTCGGCAAGGGGTTCAGTTCCATTAATGTCGCCCTCCGCCGCCATTTCGACCTCTATGCCAACATCCGCCCGGTGGAGAGCGTTCCCGGCACACGAGCCCGTTACGAAAACCTGAACATCATCACCGTGCGGGAAAATACCGAAGGGGCCTATCTGGCTGACGGGCAAAGCCTGTCCGACGACGGCGAACTGGCCGAGAGCCGCATTGTCATCACCCGCAAGGGTTCCGAGCGGGTCATTCGCCATGCCTTTGAACTGGCCAAAAGCCTCGGGCGCAAGAAGGTCACCCTGGTGCACAAGGCCAACATCCTCAAGACCACATCCGGCCTGTTTCTGCATACCGGCCGCAAGCTGGCGGAGGACTACCCGGAAATCCAATTCGAAGAAATGATCGTGGACAACACCTGCATGCAGCTGGTGATGAACCCGGAACGCTTCGATGTCATCGTCACCACCAACCTGTTCGGCGACATCATCTCCGATCTCTGTGCCGGGCTGGTCGGTGGTTTGGGCATGGCCCCCGGTGCCAATATCGGAGAAAAGGCAGCCATCTTCGAGGCCGTGCACGGTTCCGCACCGGATATCGCCGGCCAGGGCATCGCCAACCCCACGGCACTGATGCTGGCCGCCGCCATGATGCTCGATCATCTGCATATCGACCAGGCAGGTGACCGGTTGCGCCTGGCCATCCGTCAAACCATTGAAGCCGGCGACCGCACCACGGCGGATCTGGGCGGGCAAGGCAATACCCTGGAATACACGCAGGTCGTCCTCAGCCGCCTGTAACCGGTCACTCCTGAAACAATCACCCGGTCAGGGAAGATCGGGCCGGCATCCGGCAGAAAAAACCACCGCTGTGCTACAGTATTTGCAAATCATTGCCGAGTGTTTGCATGCCTTCCATCATTGTCATCCGCGGGCAACAACCGGGCCGAATCCTGCCCCTGCAGGAAGACGCGGTTCTCGGCCGAGGCTCCAGGGCTGATCTGCAACTGCCCGATCCTTCCCTTTCCCGTGAACATTGCCGTCTGTTCTGCCGGCAAAACCAATGGCATTGTGAAGACCTGAACAGCACCAATGGCGTGTATATCAATGGCCAGCATGTGCGGCATGCCCAACCCCTGAAAAGCGGAGATCTGATGACCCTGGGTCATGTACAGCTCCTGTACAGTGATGCACCCTGTATGGCAACACCCGCGGAAAACCGGGAAGAACCTGCTGATGCCAGCACGGCACCCGAGCACATGGCAACCCTGGTGGAAATCAGCCGGCTGCTGGACGACATCCCGCAAACACCACAACCCCAGGCTGCCGAATTTCAGTTGCTGGCACCGCTGCTGGCAAGGCTGGCGGTTCCCCTGCAACGTCTGGTACTGATCTGGCACAACCCGCAGGGTCATCGCCTGCAACTGCTGGTACAGGGTGGCGAATCTCCCCTGCAGGCCAGACTGGATACAGCACTTTTGCAATTTGCACTCAACCACCCGAACAATCTCATCAGCCTGGCAGCCAATACCGATCCACGCCTGCCCGTTCGCAATGCGGCAGAAAAGCTGGGCTTGCACAGCCTGATCTGCGTGCCCATCCAGCAGGGCCCGCACCTGCTCGGCCTGCTGCTCGCCGACAGCACCGAAGAAATCCCCGCCAACGAGGCCGAAAGCTGTTTTGATACCCTGCAGCTGCTGAGCCGATTCATTGCGCCGAAACTGATACCATCCACCTCCCAGGAACCTGGAGAAGCACCGGAAACCGGGCTGAAGGCCTGGCAAAAACAGCTCCTGACTGGGCAGCCCCCCTT
Source organism: Lysobacterales bacterium (assembly GCA_026993285.1). Lineage (GTDB taxonomy): Bacteria > Pseudomonadota > Gammaproteobacteria > Xanthomonadales > S139-57 > S139-57. Next base: position 9,675 of record JALWTZ010000457.1, read on the forward strand.
TTTGCCGGGCCTGCATTGGCTGCAAAGTCATCACCATGAAGAACTGCTGTCCACGGCACTGCATTACAACAGTCCCACTCCGCATGAGCATGTTCTGCTGGCCATGGATGCACAAGGCCAGCATCATCTCCGGCTCAGAAACCTGCTGCTGGACGAGCTCTGCATCTGGCTGGATGCCACCCTGCCCCACGAGGCCGATTTCAGCACCCTGGCCGAAACCCTAGCCCATCGCTGTCTCGGCCTGCCGGCCAGCATCCGCTGGTGCCTATTGAAGATCCATACCCGGCACAAGACCCTGCACTGGCACAACCATCAACTGCAATGGCTGAAGCTGGAAAACCGGCAGATTC
>JALWTZ010000458.1 GCA_026993285.1 Lysobacterales bacterium
TTCTCCGCTTCCGCCGCCTGCTGGTCAGCCCGGCGTTTCTGCATTTCCAGCTCATAGAGCTTGGCCTTGAGCTGTTTCATCGCCGTGGCCTTGTTCTTGTGCTGGGAACGGTCGTTCTGGCACTGCACCACGATGCCCGTGGGCTCGTGGGTAATCCGCACGGCGGATTCCGTCCGGTTCACATGCTGGCCACCGGCGCCGGAGGCGCGGTAGACATCGATGCGCAGATCCGCCGGGTTGATTTCCACTTCCACATCATCGTCGATTTCCGGCGAAACAAACACTGCCGCAAAGGAGGTATGACGGCGGTTGCCGGAATCGAACGGTGATTTGCGCACCAGCCGGTGCACGCCGGTTTCGGTGCGCAGCCAGCCAAAGGCATGATCGCCTTCCACCCGGATGGTGGCCGACTTGATGCCCGCCACTTCACCGGGAGAAGCCTCGATGATTTCCGTCTTCCAGCCCTTGCTCTCCGCCCAGCGCAGATACATGCGCAACAGCATTTCCGCCCAGTCCTGCGCTTCGGTGCCGCCAGAACCGGCCTGGATGTCCACAAAGGCATTGCAGGCATCGGTCTCGCCGGAGAACATGCGCTGAAACTCCAGGCTTTCCACCTGCTTCTCCAGCACGGCCAGCTCGTCGATCAGAGACTGCAAGGTCTCCTCATCGTCTTCTTCCACCGCCATTTCCAGCAGCACTTCGGCATCTTCCAGGCCGCTGTCGAGCTGCTCCAGGCCGTTGACCACCTGTTCCAGCGCCGCCCGCTCCCGGCCCAGCTCCTGCGCCTTGTCCGGCGTGTTCCAGATTTCCGGGTTTTCCAGCTCCAGATTGACTTCTTCCAGCCGCTCTTTCTTGTCGGCGTAGTTAAAGATACCCCCTCAGAGCCTCGGTACGGCCCTTGAGATCGTCGATCTTCTGTCGAACGGGATTGATTTCCATCCTCGGTCACCTGCTCGGAAAAACGCGCTATTGTACAGAGCCGGACGGCTGGATGACAGGGTTTGTGTGACGGGTTCAGGCCTCAAGGCCGTGACACCGGCAAGCCGGGTGCCGGGCTACCGCCAGGAAGGACGACTCCAGCCGCTAGGGTACTGACGGATGCGGGTTGCAGGCAGTCTTGCTTGACTTGTTCCGCAAAAAAATGAGTTCAGTTGTGCTCTTCATCAACCGTAGAAAAAGACTTACTCCATTTCTTCCCCTGCATAGACTTCGTCATATATGTCCTTTAGTAGCCTGCCTTTATAGGTCCAGTATGGAGAAGGCTGTACAGAATATTCGAGATTCAAAAGCTTCCTGGTTACAGCAGTCAATGTCATAATTTCCTCGTTATACATGACTTTCCTTTCAGTGCTGACGGTAACTATAGTTTTACCATCTCTGAAAAGTAGCTCTGAACCAACCTCTATGCCCATTTCAGCAAAATTCATTCTGGGGCGCTTGTTCAGCCTGCTGCCTGAATCTTTTTCTACTTGAGAAATACCACGATCGATTTCGGAGCGAATCTGAGGGGTGACGTTCTTCTTCTCCAGCAGCTTTAATACAGCAATGGCTTGCTCCACATCAATCTTGAAAAATTCGCGTTTTGGGTTGATTCGATTGGGCCCAAATGCCACATGAAGTGCCGTTTCCACCTCTGAGCAATCGCTCACTTCTATTGCATAGACGCATTCAAATGGCACAGGCACGCCCGTTGTGTACAGCTGATTCATTCTGGTGCCTACATCCGATTGTGTGGTCTTGCCAATCTTGACCAGGCCAGGCATTGCCGGATTGGTCAGCACATAGACAATTTCCTTTAAGTCACCGTTATCGTCCATCAATACCCAACCATCCCAATCCAACAACGCCTAACATGCAAGACGCACAATTTATACCAAACGCCAAAATGATGCACAGTGCTTGCGACATCCAAATTCGGCACTTTCAAGATACCACAGCTCGATTATTCCAATACCTCTTCCACCAGCAACTGCAGGCTTTCCCGCCCGCGGTAGCGGTTGATTTCCAGGCGGTAGAGCAGTTCCAGGCTGCGCTTGCCTTCCACGGTTTCGGCCGGGGTGTTGAAGGCCACGGCTTCCAGTTGCGGGCCGGGGCCGGCTTGCAGGTGGAGTTTCAGGTGCTTGCCGGCCATCAGCCGGTAGTCGTTGAGCTGAAAGTGGCCGATGAACCGGGGCGCGGGGCAGTGTTGCCCCCAGGGAAGCAGGTCTTGCAGCTGCCGGGCCAGTTCCAGGCTGAAGTCGGCCGCTTGCAGGCTGCCGTCGTGTTCCAGCCTGCGTTGCAGCAGTGCCGGTTCCATGCGTTGTTCGGCCAGGGTGTTCACGGCCTGTTGCAGAGCGGGCAGTTGTGTCTGTTGCAGGGAGAAGCCGGCCGCCATGGCGTGGCCGCCGAACTTGTCCAGCAGGCTGGGGTGGCGGGCATCGAGTTCGGCGAGAAAGTCGCGCAGGTGAAAGCCGGGAATGGAGCGGGCCGAGCCTTTCCATTCCGGGCTGCCGGGGCTGGCCGGGGCCAGGG
>JALWTZ010000459.1 GCA_026993285.1 Lysobacterales bacterium
CCCACCTTGAGCGGGTGTTCGTTCTGGCAGCCGCTGACAATCAGGGTCAGAGCCAAAACCAGTACGCGAATGGATAACGCGTGATCCTTCATCGCCACCGCTTCTGTACGATCGGAAGCATGAGACTAGCATGTATTTGTACACATTTCCCGTGGATGAGAAATGTTTGACAAAGTCCACTTCCTGTACGGTTGGACTTGAGGGTGAGATGATTGCTCCCCGGCCATATCAGTGCTGAAAAATCAAGACTTGCACTTCTCCCTGTCAACGCTATATATTGTGCCTCGACTTGTAAACAACCACTAGATACAGTGGTTGCGGGGGAATCCGGTGAAAATCCGGAGCTGTCGCGCAACGGTAACAGGCCTGCCCTGAAGCCCGAATACCCGCCAGGTCCGGCTCACAAGAGCCGTTGCCACCAGGCCTCGCGTCAGGGCCGGAGGGGGTTCGAATCCGTTCGTGCATCCTGCCCTGTCGCACCGTTTATACACAGGGGGGAACATGGAAACGGAAACACAGACCTTCACCGCCATCCAGCCGCCGCAGCCCGCCATGGCTGCCGATCACGAACCCAACCGCTACAGCCAGTATGAAGTGCTGCGCCGCAACGGGGCGCATACCGCTTTCATGCCCGACAAGATCAGCGTGGCGCTCACCAAGGCCTTTCTGGCCGCCGAGGGCGGGCAGGCCGCGGCTTCCCGCCGGGTACACGAGCAGGTGGCCCGGCTCACCGAGCAGGTCATGGCCAGCCTGTTCCGCCGCCTGCCCGGTGGCGGGGTGATTCACATCGAGGACATCCAGGATCAGGTGGAGCTGGCGCTGATGCGGGCCGGCCATCACAAGGTGGCGCGTCTGTATGTGCTTTACCGGGAAGAACGTGCCCGCCAGCGCCAGGCCAGCCAGCCGGAAGCGGAACCGGAAGCGCCGGGCCTGCGGCTGCAAACAGCCCAGGGCGAGCAGCTGCTGAACGCGGCCGTCCTGCAGGCACGCCTCAAGCCGTTGACCGCCGATCTACCGGCGGTTTCGCTGGAAGAACTGGCCGAGGCCTGCCTGAAGAACTGCCACGACGGCATGGACGAGGCCCAGTTGCACGAGGCGCTGATTCTCACCGCCCGCACCTGGATTGAACGCGGCCCGGATTTCGACCGGCTCACCGCCCGCCTGCTGCTGCGCAAGGCCCGTGGCGAGGTGGCCACCACCCTGGGGCTGGATGACGACGAGGCGGCCGCGGACTATAGCCGCCTGTTTCCGGCAGCCATCCGCCGTGGGGTGGAAGCCCAGCTGCTCGACCCCGAACTGCTGCATTTCGACCTGGAGAAACTGGCCGCCGCGCTGGAGGCCGAGCGGGACGATGCCTTCACCTACCTGGGCTTGCAAACCCTGTACGACCGCTATTTTCTCCATCATCGCCAGCAGCGCATCGAACTGCCGCAGAGCTTCTTCATGCGGGTGGCCATGGGCCTGGCCATGCACGAAATCGACCGGGAAGAAAAGGCCGTGGAATTCTACCGCCTGCTTTCCAGTTTCCGTTTCATGTGCTCCACACCCACGCTGTTCAACTCCGCCACCCTGCGGCCACAGCTGTCCAGTTGCTACCTGACCACCGTGCCGGACGACCTGGCCGGCATTTACGACAGCATTCGCGACAATGCCCTGCTGTCCAAGTTTGCCGGCGGCCTGGGCAACGACTGGACCCGCGTACGCGGCCTGGGCGCGCACATCCGGGGCACCAACGGCGAATCCCAGGGTGTGGTGCCCTTCCTCAAGGTGGCCAACGACACCGCCGTGGCCGTCAACCAGGGTGGCAAGCGCAAGGGCGCGGTCTGCGCCTATCTGGAAAGCTGGCACATCGACATCGAGGACTTTCTCGAACTGCGCAAGAACACCGGCGACGAACGCCGCCGCACCCATGACATGAACACCGCCAACTGGATTCCCGACCTGTTCATGGAGCGGGTGGCGCGCGGGGAGAAATGGACCCTGTTCTCGCCGAATGACGTGCCCGACCTGCATGAGTTGACCGGCCAGGCCTTCCGCCAGCGCTACGAGCACTATGAACAACAGGCCCGGGCCGGAGAAATCACCCTGTGGAAGGAAGTGGACGCGGTCACCCTCTGGCGCAAGATGCTGACCCAGCTGTTTGAAACCGGCCACCCCTGGATCACCTTCAAGGACCCCTGCAACCTGCGCTATACCAACCAGCATGCGGGTACGGTGCATTCCTCCAACCTCTGTACCGAAATCACCCTGCACACCTCCGACGAGGAAATCGCCGTCTGCAACCTCGGCTCGGTGAACCTGGCCGCCCATGTGGATGAAAACGGTCTGAATGTGGAACTGCTGCGCGACACGGTTCGCACCGCCATGCGCATGCTGGACAATGTCATCGACTACAACTTCTATTCCGTGCCGCAGGCACGCCGCTCCAACCTGCGCCATCGCCCGGTGGGGCTGGGGCTGATGGGCTTTCAGGATGCCCTGCATGCCCAGGGCCTGGCCTTCTTCAG
>JALWTZ010000460.1 GCA_026993285.1 Lysobacterales bacterium
AAGGATGCTGACCTGGCCGCCCTGCAGGCAGAGCTGGAAGCTGCCCGTAATGCCATGGCCGAGGCGCAGGACAACATGGCCGCAGAGCAGACCGAACCGGTCATGGAAGATGCCCAGGGTGCAGATTTGGCCACCGAAGCTACGGAAGCCGCCTCGGTGGAAGAAATGCCCATGGATGAAATGCCTGCGGATGAGACAGGCGAAATGGAAACCATCCCGGAAACTACCGGTATGGATGAAGCGCAGCCGGATGAGTTCAGCCTGGCCGATGAACCGGTAGCCGAAGGCGAAATGCCAGCCGACGAACCCGCCACGGGTGGAGACGAAATGGCGGACACCATGGCCATGGACGAGACTGAAGCCGGGGCCGAGCCGGGTGTTGATCAGCCCACGGAGAATGCGGGTGATGAAACCACGAGTGAAATGACGACGCCAGCCACCCTCGGTGATCTGGGGGAAAGCGAAGAAAGTGGACCTCTGGGCTTTTCCTGGACGATATGGGGTGCGGCCGGAGGTGGTGTCCTGCTGTTGCTGGTATTGTTGTTGCTGAAGAAGCGCGGCAGCAAGGAAGAGGAAGCGAGCGAAAGCACGCCACCGGAAATGCCCCCTGTCGATGAGACGGCGGTGGAAGAAACGGAAGCCGAGGAAGTGGCTGAGAGCGTAGAGGAAAGCGTCGAGGAAGTGGGCGAGCAAGAGGACAGCGACCGGACCGAGACCGAAACCGTGGAGCCAGTCATCAGTCTGGACGACGAAGAAGAGCCGGACATCTCGACCCTTGGCCTGGATGACGAAGATGATGTCGATCTTTCCGATATCTATGAAGGCAGTGATGTGGAACATCCTGATCTGGAAGGGCGTGCCGAAGAGGACGATTTCGACTTTGATCTGGGTGAAGAAGCCGAGACAGAGGAAGAGGCGGCTGAACTGGAGACGCAGGATAACGAAGAAACTGAATCGACCGAAGCTGATGCACTCGACTTTGATTTCGAACTGGACGATTCGGAAGATACGGCTGGAAGTGAAGCCGGGGCCGATGAGCCAGCAGGCGAAGAACTTGCAGAAGAAAGTTTCGAAATGGACTTTGACCTCGACGAGTCAGCCGATGAAACCACTGACGAAAGTGACGCTGTAGTGGAACTGGATGAAGAAACTGCGAGCGAGGAAGGTCTGGATTTCGACTTTGATCTGGAAGACGACGAAGCAGCATCGGACGAATCCATGGAAGCGGACACCTCGGAAGCAGCCGAAGAAGCGCCGGTAGTGGAAGAAAGCCTGGAACTGGATGAAGCCCTGGCTAGCGATGAAGCACTGGATCTGGAAGACGAGGACGCCGAGGAAGAACTGGAAATTCCCACCGATGACCTGTTCGAGGATGAAGATGCCGTGGCCACCAAGCTGGATCTGGCCCGTGCCTACCTCGACATGGGCGACCCGGACGGTGCCCGCACCATGCTGGAGGAAGTGGTGCAGGAAGGCAATGATGAACAGAAAGCTCAGGCCCAGGAACTGCTGGATGGCATGAACTGAGTGGCCTGGATCAAAACCGTGCAGCGAAGCCCCGGCCTGGCCGGGGCTTTTTTGTTACGGTTGCGTTATATCGTAAGGCCGGTCATGGAGCACGCTATTGCACTGGGAGACACGGTTTTTGAAATGGCTCACAAAGTATACAAAAACACGCCACCATAAAGCCGGGTACCCTGTATTTATATGTATTTTTCAAATTAAGATGTAGCGGCAGACCATTGAAGGTAGACACAGCGAGGTAAGACTGATGAAAAAACTGTGGATGAACCTGTTGGCACTACTGTTTGCCACCCTGGTGCAGGCCCAGACCGTGGAGCCGGAACCGGGCATGTGGTACAACCCGGAACGCTCCGGGCACGGATTCGACCTGAACTTCTATGGACAAGACACCCTGGCGGTGGTCTGGTACACCTACGACAAGCAGGGATTTCCCATCTGGTATCAGGCCGCCGCTGCCTTTGATGCCGACAACTGGGAAACCGATCTGTACCAGTATCACTGGGATGGCAGCGCGGCCACGCCAACGGTCGTGGGCAGCATCCGTCTGGAATTCATGGATAACCGCCATGCCACCCTGATCTGGACCATCGACTACGGTTCGGGCCCGGAAAGCGGCTCGGAACCGGTGGAACTGCTGGTGGCCGAAACCAATCTGCCGCCGGAGAACTATTCCGGCCACTGGTTCGACCCCGACGAACCCGGCTGGGGCATGACCGTGGGTGACCAGGGCAATATCGAGTTTATCGTGCTCTATTTCTACGATGATGCGGGCAACCCTACCTGGGCACTGGGAGCGGACGAGCTGCCTGCCGGCAAGGCGCCTTTTACGCTGGACATGCTCAGCTACCGGGGTTTCTGCCCGGGTTGTGAAGCCATTACCCCCAGCACGGAAGTGGTTGGCAGCCTCACCCGCGACTTCATTTCCGAAACGGAAGGCACCACCACCTACAGCATGCAACTTTCCAGTGGTCTTTCCGGCAGCTTCTCGCGCAACAACAGCCCCATTGCACGGGCTTCCGACCCCATGAGTGTGGAGGATCTGGCAGCCGCCCGTTCGCTCGCGATGCTGAACCTGGTTTCCATCGACCAGACGATTGCCGCCATTCAAAGCCTCAATGGTGCCATCTTCAGCGGCACGGGCAGCCTGGCTTGCCCCATGGTCACGCTGGAAAATGGCGGCCAGAAAATTACCATGGACTGGGGTACGGGCTGCACGGGCCGGGATGGCAAAACCTATTCCGGCAAGGCCACGATGGAGCTGGAAGGTTATAGCAGTTCCATGACCGCGATTACCGGCAAGCAAACCATCACCTGGGAAGAGTACCGGGTGGATGGCGAGCTGATGATGGATGGCGTGATGGTGGTCACCCTGCAACTGTCGGGCAGCAATGGACTGATGGACGGCAGTATTGCCATGGAATTCACGGAGTTCTACGCGGAGGGCAACTTCCTGAACGGTGGCGTTACCATGAATGTGCAAGGTTTGAGTACCGTGCCCACCACTCCGGATGAATCCTTCGATTCCATCGAGTATGTCTTCGACCAATTCTATCTGGATGGTATCCGCGTGGATGGCACCGTCCTGGTGGAAATGCAGCCTTCTCAACCGGGCGACCTCTATCGGGTTCGCCTCACCGCCGACGCGAATACAGCGGAAGGCCCGGTGAATGGCGTGGTGGAAGTGGCCCAAACCGGAGAGACCCGCTACGAGTTCGATACGCTGGGTAACTTCATGGTCGGCGCAAGCCAGTTTGTGCTGGAGCATGTCATTGCGGACTCCAGCCTGTGTGAGGAAATGCCCATCGCAGGCACCATGCGCTGGATCGAAAGCGGTGTGACCTACAGCCAGACCTTTGACGGCAGCTGTACCTGGCCGCCCATCGTAGTCAGCGGCGGCTGACCCCACTTGCCAAGCCCTTCGTCATGCGCCAGACTCTCGCCTTTTCCGGCGGAGTCTGGCGCATGCGTTTTGCCCTGGGGGTGGAATACGACGGTACCGATTTCATGGGCTGGCAGCGGCTGGCCCATGGCCCCAGTGTGCAGGCGGTGGTGGAGCAGGCACTGAGCCGGGTGGCCGATCATCCGGTGGAAGTCACCTGTGCAGGCCGTACCGATTCCGGCGTGCATGCCGCCGGGCAGGTCATTCATTTCGACAGCGAAGCCAACCGACCCCCGCATGCCTGGGTGCTGGGGGGCAACAGCCACCTGCCGCCCACGGTGGCCATACTCTGGGCACAGGCCATGCCGAAGGATTTTCACGCCCGCTACCAGGCAGTGGCCCGCAGTTACCGCTATACCATCCTCAACCGCAGGCCCCGGCCCGCGCTGGATGCCCGCCGGGTAGCCTGGGTGCGGGAGCCGCTGGACGAACAGCGCATGCACCGTGCCGCCCAGGCCCTATTGGGCGAGCATGATTTCACCAGCTTCCGGGCCGCCGGTTGCCAGGCCAGAACGGCGGTGCGTCGCCTGAGCCATCTGGCGGTGTTTCGCCGGGGGGAACGAGTGATACTGGAAGTGCAGGGCAATGCCTTTCTGCACCACATGGTGCGCAACATCGCCGGTGCGCTCATCCCCGTGGGCCTGGGCGAACAACCGGAAGACTGGCTGGAAACCCTGCTCCAGGCCCGTGACCGGACCCGGGCCGGCATCACCGCGCCGGCCAGCGGGCTGGTGTTTCTCGGCCCCGACTATCCGGAAGCCTGCCAGTTGCCCCGTGCCAGCAACCGGCTCTACAGCAAACGGGAAAACCCATGAAGCGCAGAACCCGCATCAAGATCTGTGGCCTGACCCGCGTGGAAGATGTACAGGCCTGTGTACAGTCCGGCGTGGATGCCATCGGTCTGGTCTTTGTCGAGCAAAGCCCGCGTAATCTCACGCTGGAACAGGGCGCGGCGTTGCGGGCTGAAATTCCGGCCTTTGTCCAGGTGGTGGCCCTGCTGATGAACCCGCAAGCCGGGCAGGTGGAGGCGTTGCTGCGGCAGGTGCAGCCGGATCTGCTGCAGTTTCACGGCCAGGAGACGGCGGCCTTCTGTAAGCAGTGGCGGCGTGGCTATCTCAAGGCCATTGCGATGAAAAACCGGCCCATGGCCGAGATCGAAGCGGAAATCGCGCAGCATCACCAGGCCCGTGGCCTGCTGCTGGACGCCCACGCGCCGGGCGAGCAGGGCGGCAGCGGCCAGCGCTTCGACTGGAATCACTTGCCGGCCGTGCCGCGAGAGCGGCTTATCCTTGCCGGAGGATTGCGCCCGGACAATATCCGTGCTGCAATCGCCCAGGTTCGCCCCGGTGCGGTGGACTTGAGCTCCGGCGTGGAGCAGGCACCGGGCATCAAGAGTCCCGAAAAAATCCAACAACTGGTGCAACAGGTGCGCCAGGCTGATCAGGAGTGCGCATGACACACTACAACTTGCCGGATGAACACGGACATTTCGGCCCCTATGGCGGCAGTTTCGCCGCGGAAACCCTGATGGCGCCGCTGGAAGAGCTGGTGGAAGCCTACGAGCGCCTGCGCAATGATCCGGCGTTCGAAAAGCAGTTCTACCATGACCTGAAACACTATGTGGGCCGGCCCTCGCCGTTGTACCACGCCGAGCGGCTCAGCCGGGAAGTGGGTGGCGCGCAGATCTATCTCAAGCGCGAGGATCTCAACCACACCGGCGCGCACAAGATCAACAACACCGTCGGGCAGGCACTGCTGGCCAAGGCCATGGGCAAGACCCGCATCATCGCCGAAACCGGCGCCGGCCAGCACGGCGTGGCCACGGCCACCGTGGCCGCCCGCCTGGGGTTGAAATGCGTGGTCTACATGGGCGCGGTGGACATGCAGCGCCAGGCCATCAACGTGTTTCGCATCCGCCTGCTGGGGGCGGAAGTGGTGCCGGTGGAATCCGGTTCCAAAACCTTGAAGGACGCCCTCAACGAAGCCCTGCGCGACTGGGTCACGAATGTGGATGACACCTTCTACATCATCGGCACCGTGGCCGGGCCGCATCCCTATCCGGCCATGGTGCGGGATTTCAACGCCGTGGCCGGCCGCGAGGCGCGGGCGCAGATCCAGGAACAGGCCGGCCGCCTGCCGGACGCGCTGGTGGCCTGCGTGGGTGGCGGCTCCAACGCCATGGGTTTGTTCTACCCCTTCATCGAGGATCGGCAGGTACGCATGATCGGCGTGGAAGCCGGCGGCCTGGGGCTGGAAACCGGCAAGCACGCCGCGCCGCTGACGGCCGGCCGCCCCGGCGTGCTGCACGGCAACCGCACGTACCTGATGGAAGACGAGGACGGCCAGATTCAGGAGACCCACTCCATCTCCGCCGGTCTGGACTACCCCGGCGTGGGGCCGGAACATGCCTGGCTCAAGGACTCGGGCCGCGCCGAATACGTGGCCATCAACGATGACGAGGCGCTGGAGGCCTTCCACCGCCTCACCCGTACCGAGGGCATCCTGCCGGCGCTGGAATCATCCCATGCCGTGGCCCACGGCATCAAGCTGGCCCGGGAAATGGACCCGGAGCAGATCATCATCGTCAACCTGTCCGGCCGGGGCGACAAGGATGTGCACACCGTGGCCAAGCTGGAGGGCATCGAGGTATGAACCGCATCGACCAATGCCTGCAACAGGCCCGCGCCGATGGCCGCACCGTGCTGGTGCCCTATGTGACCGCCGGTGATCCCAAGCCCGCTTACACCGTGCCCATGCTGCACGCGTTGGTGGAAGCCGGGGCCGACCTGATCGAGCTGGGCGTGCCCTTCACCGACCCCATGGCCGATGGCCCCACCATCCAGCACGCCTATGAACGGGCACTGGCCCAGGGCATGACCCTGCGCAAGGTGCTGCAGATGGTGAAGACCTTCCGCCAGGACAACCAGCACACCCCGCTGATTCTCATGGGCTACACCAACTCGGTGGAACGCATGGGCTATGAAAGCTTCATTCAGGCCGCCGTGGATGCGGGTGTGGATGGCCTGCTGCTGGTGGATTTGCCGGTGGAGGAAAGCGGTGACTTCCGGCAGCAGTTGCAGGCCGCCGGCCTGCACCAGATTTTCCTGGTGGCCCCCACCACCTCGGAAAGCCGCCTGGCACGCATTGGCCGGGCCGCTGGCGGTTTTGTCTACTTCGTTTCCATGAAAGGCGTGACCGGTAGTCGGGGCGTGGATGTGGAGGAAATCCGCCCGCACCTGCAAAAACTGCGTGCCCATACCGCGCTGCCGGTGGGCGTGGGTTTCGGCATCACCGATGCGGAAAGCGCCTGCGCGGTGGCGGAAGTGGCCGATGCGGTCATCATCGGCAGCGCGCTGGTGAAAACCCTGTGCCAGGCCGAAAGCGAAGCCGATGCCACCGCCCGTGCCCGGGCCTTTCTCGCTCCCATCCGCGAGGCACTGGACCGGCGCTGACATGGAGGCCCGCTGGCTGCCGGAGCGCATCGTCTGCCTGACGGAAGAAACCACCGAGCTGCTCTACCTGCTGGGCGAGCAGCAGCGTATCGTGGGCATATCCGGCTTCACCGTGCGCCCGAAGCAAGCGCGCAAGGAAAAACCCAAGGTCTCGGCCTTCACCTCCGCCAAAGTCGACCGTATTCTGGCCCTGCAACCGGACCTGGTGCTGGGTTTCTCCGACATGCAGGCCGACATCGCCGCCGAACTGGTGCGGGCCGGGGTGCAGGTGCATATCTACAACCAGCGCAGCCTGGAAGAAATCTTCGCCTTCATCGCCCATCTGGGCCGTACCGTGGGGCGGGAAGCGGATACCCTGGCTTGGCTGGCGCAAACCCGGCAGCGCCTGGCGGCCATTGGCGAACGCATGGCGGCCTACCCGCGCAGGCCCCGGGTGTATTTCGAGGAATGGCCGGAGCCGAAAATCTGCGGCATCCGCTGGGTCAGCGAGCTGATTGAGCTGGCCGGCGGGCAGGACTGCTTCGCCGGGCAGGCCCGTTCCGCCGCCGCCAAAGGGCGCATACTGGCGGATGACCAGCCGGTGTTGCAGGCGAGGCCCGAGATCATCATCGGTTCCTGGTGCGGGCGCAAGTTCCGCCCGGAGCAGGTGGTCGCCCGCCCGGGCTGGGATGGGTTGCCGGCGGTGAAAAACGGGCAGATCTTCGAAATCAAATCGGCGGAAATCCTCCAGCCGGGCCCGGCCTGCCTCACCGATGGCCTGGACCGGCTGGTGGCCATCATCGAACAGTGGCAGCAGGCCCATGGCTGAAAGTACCTGCAGCCAGTGTGGCCAAACCTTTCCCTGCCTGGCAGGCGGCAACTGCTGGTGCATGCAAGGGCCGGCACACCTGCGCCTGCCGATAGCGGAAGGGCAGGGCTGTTTGTGCCCCGATTGCCTGGTCAAGGCCCTGCGAGCCACCCACGGCCCCTTCGACCGGGGCCGCCCGCAACCTGCCCACCCCGCCGGTGGGCTCCAGCCCGGCATCGACTACCGGATGGAAAACGGCAAGCTGGTGTTTTCCACCTGGTACCTGCTCAAGCGCGGCTTCTGCTGCGGCAATGGATGCAGAAACTGCCCCTATGGCGAGTAATGGCATGCCCTTTCAATCTTCCTTGCGCCGCCAGGGTTTCTCTTACATACTGGCAAGGGGGAGGGAAAGAGAATGGCTTGTTTGTGTTTCACAGGACCTGCTCGTAGTTCAGGCCCGGTTACCGGTGGCAGCACATGTTGAAGCCGGTCACCGGCAAGCCGGTTCAGGCTCTCCCACGTTCCCTGCAGCAGCTTTCCCTGCGTGGTTTATGGCTCTATCTGTTTGTGCTTTTGCTGGTGAGTACCTTGTTCGGCTATTTTGCTGTATCTGCTGTCCGAACCATGGAGCGGACACGCGGTGAGCAATTGGCTGACGACCTGGCTCTGCTGCTGCGGGAGCAAGTCGCTGCCTATCAGGCCATTGTTCGCCAACTGACCAAAGACCAGCAGGTACGGGATATCCTTTCCTTTGGCGATCGGGAAGCGGCTCAGGCCTGGGCTGTGGAGCATCGTCGTTTTCTTCCTCATGTCGTGGGCCTGGCCCTGACCGATCAGGCAGGCCTGTTGTTGGGGCAACCGCGTAGCCTGCGCGTGGGCCCGGCCTGCCAGTTGGATCTGCAACAACGTGCCGCCGGAGATCCGGTAACCGTCTTGCCTGCACATTTCAATCAGCCCGGTCTGGAACACTACGATGTGGTGGAAACCGTCCACGATGATTTTGGTGAACCACTGGGATTGCTGTTCGCCAGTTTCAATTTGCGGCATATCCAGAAACTCCTGGAATCCACCCAAGGGCAACGGGCCGGCGTGCGGTTGCAGGATCAACTGGGCCAGACGCTGGCTACAGTTAGTCCGCCTAAAAGCCCACATGGATACACACACTACAAAGCGGTGTTGCCTGATATTGGCTGGACACTACAACTGACACTGCCTACACAGGATTTGAGCAGCGTTTTCGCCGCCATTGCAGCCGCTGCACTCGTACTGTTTGTCTTCATGGCCTTATTGCTCGCTGTCATGCGCAACCGAATCGTCAGCAGCTTGCAGCAGGAATAGCCAGTGAATCGAGAAGCCAGCCGATGATGGATCTGGATGATTTAAAAAAACCGTCCACGATACCCAGGTAACCGGACTGATGCCCTGTTGCGCCTGTAGGGTAGCTCGGTGGTTATTTCTACGGCATTCAAACAGGCAGATATCGCCCGCTATCGCGCCAAGGAAAATGGCAAGGGAATTCTGTCCGGTTGAAGTTTGACTCCGTACCTGACTACGCAGTGATCATAAGCCTGAATGTTCACGGAGAATCAGGCGATGACGACTGAAAGCAAACCGGTACGGGCAGGAAAGCCCCTGTTGTTGGCCACGCTGGCTGCCGTGGGTGCGTCACTCTGTTGTGTCGGCCCCCTGGTACTGGTGGCGTTGGGCATCAGCGGTGCCTGGATGGCACAGTTGACGGCCATGGAACCCTACCGCCCGTTTTTTATCGCTCTTACGCTGGTATTTCTTGCGCTGGCCTTTCGCAAGCGCTATTTCCAGCCGCGTGGTTGCCGTACCGGCCAGCCCTGCAATGATGACTCGGTTCAGCGCCATCAGCGGTGGATATTCTGGCTTGCAAGCGCCGGTCTGTTGGCCTTGCTGGCTTTTCCCTACTACGGCATCTATCTTCTGGATTGAGGAACGAGGCATGAAACACATCCTTTTGTTCTTGGGGCTTCTGTGGTTACAAAGCCAACTTGCCTGGGCGGCACGGCCGGCAACCGTGGTACTGGATATACCGGGCATGAGCTGTGGCAGCTGTCCCATCACCGTCCGCATGGCCCTGAAAAGGGTTACGGGAGTCGAACAGGTACAGGCGGATCTGGACAGCAAGAGCGCTACCGTAGTCTTTGACCCCGAACAGGCGACGGTTCAGGCACTGATCCGGGCCACCACGGAAGCCGGCTATCCTTCCAGCCTGCACGAACCGGCCGTGGGTTCCCAATGAGCCAGCATTCCATCA
>JALWTZ010000461.1 GCA_026993285.1 Lysobacterales bacterium
GCTTTTTCCCCATCCAGGTCATTGCCGCGGCCGAATTGCCCAACTACGAAACGGAAATCCGCCATCTCACCACCGGCTGTGCCGTGGTGGTCCAGGGCAAACTGGTGGAATCCCAGGGCAAGGGGCAAAAATTCGAAATCCAGGCGGAAAACATCCAGGTCACCGGCTGGGTGGAAAACCCGGAAACCTATCCCGTTCAGCCCAAGCGGCACACCATGGAATTCCTGCGTGAAGTGGCCCACCTGCGCCCGCGCACCAATACCTTTCTGGCCGTCAACCGGGTACGCAACGCCGCCGCCCAGGCCATCCACCGCTACTTCCACGAACGGGGCTTCTACTGGGTCAACACCCCCATCATCACCGCCAGTGATTGCGAAGGCGCCGGCGACCTGTTCCGGGTCAGCACCCTGGACCTGCTCAATATTCCCCGCAAGGAAAACGGGCAGGTGGATTTCGAGCAGGACTTCTTCCACACCGAAACCTTCCTCACCGTCTCCGGCCAGCTCAATGTGGAAACCCACTGCATGGCCCTGAGCAAGTGCTACACCTTCGGCCCCACCTTCCGGGCGGAAAACTCCAACACCACCCGCCACCTGGCGGAATTCTGGATGGTGGAACCGGAAATCGCCTTTGCCGATCTCAACGACCTGGCCACCCTGGCCGAAGACTTTCTCAAATACGTCTTCCGGGCCGTGCTGGAAGAATGCGGCGAGGAAATGGACTTCTTCAGCCAGCACATCGAAAAAACCGCCCGCCAAAGGCTGGAGCAACTGCTGCAGGACCACTTCGTACACCTGGACTATGGCGAAGCCATCGAAATCCTGCAAAACAGCGGGCAGGCCTTTGAATATCCGGTGGAATGGGGGCTGGACCTGCAAACCGAACATGAGCGCTACCTCACCGAACAGCACTTCAACAAGCCGGTGGTGGTGAAAAACTACCCGGTGGAAATCAAGGCCTTCTACATGCGCATGAACGACGACGGCAAGACCGTGGCCGCCATGGATGTGCTGGCCCCCGGCATCGGTGAGATCATCGGCGGCAGCCAACGGGAAGAACGGCTGGATGTGCTGCTGGAACGCATGCAGGCCCACGGTCTCGACCCCGAGGACTACAGCTGGTATGTGGACCTGCGCCGCTACGGCACCGCCCCGCACGGCGGCTTTGGCCTGGGCTTCGAACGGCTGGTCAGCTACATCACCGGCATGGCCAACATCCGCGATGTCATTCCCTTCCCGCGCACACCGGGCAACGCACGCTTCTGATGGCCGAACGCATTCTCACCCCCAGCCAGCTCAACCGGGAAGCCGCCGAACACCTGCGGCACCTTTTCGGCATGGTCTGGCTGGAGGGTGAGATCAGCAACTTCACCGCCGCCCGTTCCGGCCACTGGTATTTCACCCTGAAGGACGAACGGGCCCAGGTCCGCTGCGCCATGTTCGCCAACCGCAACCGGCTGTGCGGCCTGCAACCGGAAAACGGCCTGAAAGTGCAGATCCGCGCCCAGGTCAGCCTCTACGAAGCCCGGGGTGACTTCCAGCTCATCGCTGAGCAAATGCGCGAAGCCGGCCTGGGCGAACTGCACCGCCGCTATGAAGCGTTGAAAAAAAAGCTCCAGGCCGAAGGGCTGTTCAACCCGGAACGCAAACAGCCCATTCCACCCTTTCCGCGCCACATCGTGGTCATCACCTCCGCCAAGGGCGCGGCCCTGCAGGATGTGCGCCAGACCCTGGAACGCCGCTGGCCACAGGTACAACTGACCCTGATCGACACCCTGGTACAGGGCGAACAGGCCACCGGGCAAATCGCGAAGGCCCTGCAACAGGCCGACCGGCTGGCCGCCGACACCCTGCTGCTGGTACGCGGCGGTGGTTCCCTGGAAGACCTCTGGGCCTTCAACGAAGAAGCCGTGGTGCGTGCCATCGCCGCGCTCAAAACCCCGGTCATTGCCGCCATCGGCCACGAAACCGACACCACCCTGGCGGAACTGGCCGCCGACCTGCGCGCCGCCACACCCACTGCCGCCGCCGAACAGGCCAGCCCCCACCGCCAGACCCTGCTGGAACAACTGCAACGGCAACAACAACGGCTGCGGCAGGCCCTGCAAGGCCGGTTGCAACAACAAAGCCTGCATGTGGACCACCTGGAAAAACGCCTGCAACAGGCCCACCCCAGCCGGCAACTGCAACAGCAGCACCGGCAACTGGAACAACTGCGCCACCGTCTGCGCCAGCACATGGGCCACGATTTGCGCCAGCGGCAGCAACACCTCCGGCATCTGCAACAACGCCTGCAGGCCAACCACCCCGCCCTGCGCCTGGAACGGCTGCGCAACCACCTCAGCCAGCTCAAACTGCGCCTGTCCCAGCAAGGCCGCCGCAGCCTGGAACGCCCGCAACAGCGTTTTCAGCAACAACTGCAGAAACTCAACCTGCTCAACCCGCTGCACACCCTGGAACGCGGCTACAGCATCACCTTGGATGAAAGAGGCCGCGCCG
>JALWTZ010000462.1 GCA_026993285.1 Lysobacterales bacterium
TGGTCCACCGACCAGGCACCGGCCCGGGCGGCGGCCACGGCCCCGCCCTGCCAGCTCAGTTGTTCCACATGGGCGTGGATGCCCAGGCCCAGTTCCCGCGCCTTTTGCCACAGCCTTTCGGCCTGGGTCGGGGTGAAGGCGATGGTTTCACAGAACACGTCCACCGCGTCCACCAGCCCTTCACCGGCCAGTTGCGGCAACCATTCTTCCGTGAGCACCGCCAGATAGTCATCGGCCCGGCCGGTGTATTCCGGCGGCAGGGCGTGGGCGGCCAGGTAGGTGGTCTGTATGCGTACCGGGCGCAGTTGTTCCAGTTGCCGGGCCACTCGCAGCATGCGCCGCTCGCTGGCGAAATCCAGCCCGTAGCCGGACTTGATCTCCACGCAATGCACCCCCTCGGCCAGCAGGGCATCCAGCCGTGGCAGCGCCTGGCGCAGCAATGCTTCCTCGCTGGCGGCACGGGTGGCGGCCATGGTGGCACGAATGCCACCGCCCTGGCGGGCGATATCCGCGTAGCTGGCCCCGGCCAGGCGGGCGTGGGTTTCCTCCACCCGGCAACCGGCATAGACCAGATGGGTATGACAGTCGCTGAAGGCCGGCACCAGCCAGCGGCCCCGGCAGTCGATGCGGCTGTCCGCCGATGCAACGGGCTGGTCGGCCGGCGCCAGCCGCTCGATCACCGCTCCCCGGCAATAGACATGCCAGGTGCGGTCATCGATGGCCTGCCCGGGTTGCAACAGGCGCGCGTGGGAAAAGACAAGGCTGGGTTGTTCCATGGCCTAATTGTATATACACAACAGGCCGGCGGCAAATGCCACGGTGTGGACCAACAAACCTGACACGGAGGCGCTGAATGCTCAAGAGCCAGCTGGTGTGCTCAGTACAATCCGGCAGAATGGCCCCGCTCTAGGAGTTTTTAGCGAAACTGCCATCAAGGCGCTGTTAGCAACAAATAGCACTGTCCGGTTTTGTAGCACATAAATTGTCCGCTTTGGTTCGCGTGGATCAGCGATGGCAGCGGACGTTGGTCAAGGGCTGATCAATGGGTTCAAAGGGTTGTCCATCCTGAGCAAAACCGTGCGCTACAGCTACGAAGGTCCTCTGGGGCAGATCAGTGAAAAAGATGGCCCGAGAGAAGATGTTGCTGACATCACCAGCTACCAATACTACCCGGATGAAGAAAGCCAGGGGCCCAACCGTGCCCGCCTGAAAGCCGTCATCAGCCCCACGGGAGAAGCCATCCGTAGCGATATCACCTACACGCCAAGCGGCAAGATTGCCAGTGAAATACGCAACAACAGCTTGCTAATCGAATACAACTACATGCCTGGCAACGACCGGATAGCCGCCATTCGTGAAACAGACCTGCAAATCGGCCAATGGCGGGAAACCCGCTATACCTACCTGCCCACAGGTCAGGTGGCGACCCTGACAAAAGAACAGGAAGGAGAACTGGCAACCACGCTCTACTTCAGCTATGACGCGGCACAAAGGCTGGTAGCAGTGGCGGATATGGCCGGAAATGAAATGCGTTACCTCCTGGACAAGGAAGGCAATGTCATCAACCAGCAAACACGGGACAACCAGGGCCAGTTACAGGCACAGCTCTACCAGTTCTGGGACCTGCACAACCGACTGACCCGAAAGGAACAAGGCACCACCATCCGGGAATACAGCTACGATGGAGAAAGCAACCGCATCCAGGAGCGCGACGGCCTGGGCCGGACTGCAATCAACAACTACGATGCCCTCAACCGGTTGGTGCAAAACACCCGTGCTGTCGGCCTGCTGGATGCCCAAACCCGCTACCAGTACAACACCCACGACCAGTTGACCACCGTGATCGCGCCCAACGGAGCCACCACCCAGTATCGATACGATGATCTGGGAAACCGCCTGCAGGAAATCAGCCCCGATCGTGGCACATTACTCTACCGCTACAACAAAGCCGGGCAGCTCATCGAACAAACCGACGCCAATGGCACGGTCATCCGCTATCAATACGATGCAGCAGGCAGGCTGGTCGAACAACAAAGTGGCGACCCCGAAAACACCCTGCGCTGGCAATACAGCACAGGAGAAAACGGCACAGGCCGGCTGGAACAAGTCAGCCACCCCGCCGGGCAAGACCAATACCAGTACGACGGCTGGGGCCGGCTCACCCAACACAGAGAAATCCGGGACTACGGGCAAAGCACGTGGCAATACCGCTACCATGAAAACGGCGAACTGGCCGGCATCACCTGGCCCAATGGGCTGCAGGTGGTCTACCACCGCAACCTGCAAGGCAAAAACGGAGAATTGGAGCTGATCTGGCAAGGCCAGAGCCAGAGCTTCATCACCCAGACCGACTACCAACCCTTTGGAGGCCTGAAAGCCCTTCACTGGTTCCAGGGCAGCCGATGGAGCCGTCAAGACAACCTCGGCGGGCAAGTCAGCAGCATTCTGGCCAACGCCGGCTTTGAACAAAACTACAGCTGGGATGCAGCCG
>JALWTZ010000463.1 GCA_026993285.1 Lysobacterales bacterium
CCCAGGCCAGCCGGCAGGGTTTGGGACCAGCGGGCCAGCAGTTGTTCATGGGCCTGGCGACCAATCACCAGCAGGTCATGTTCGGCCTGTTCATCCAGTTGCCCGGCTGTCTGGATGGCAACCCGCAGGGCCGGGTAACCGGTATGCCCCCCCATGATGCCCAGCAGTTCCAGCGTGGCCTGTGCTTCCGTCGGTCCATAGTCATCCGGCAGCACCAGCGTGGTTTCAGACAAATCCGCCATGCGGGTGAAGGGGTAGCCCGAATTGGCGAAAAAGCCCAGATTGGGCATGGCCGCATAATGGGGCATGTCGGTGAAATCAATGGTGGAATCCGGATCGATGGCGGCCATGACCAGATCATCCGTGGCCCGCTTGCACAGATCCTGCTTGGCATAGCCAAAACGGAAGGCAAACTGCAGCTGGTTGTTGCTGCCCAGCTTGAAGGCCGGAATCAGGAATTCGCTGACCCCGGCGAGGTAGTTTTCATCGAGGATGGGCACCCGCACCCGGGTCTTTTCTCCACCCTTGCCGGCTTCACGGAGATTGAAGGCCTCGATGAATTCGTCGTTGATCATCACCGTCAGGCGGGAATCATCCACGGCAACCGGTGGGGTGTAACGGTATTTCAGTTCCACCGGCACACCCTGGTTGCCCCAGGTGAACAGGTCGGCGGGAATGCGCATGTTCAGGCGCATGATTTCCGGCAGGTGGCCTTGTACCTGCAACTGCTTGTGGTCCTGAACCAGATCACCCATTTTCACCGGGCGATCCAGACGCACCCAGCGGGGCGCATCATAGGGCTGGCGGGGCGCTCCCAGGCTGGTCTCCCGCACTCGAATGGCCGGGCCGGACAGGACGATTTCACCCTGGGTCAGGCCCAGAACCGCCTGCTCCAGTTCCCGCTCGTCACGCCCCAGTACCAGCAATAGCTTGATATAGGGATTGTCGTAAAGGGTTTCACCCGTATCCTCATCCACGACGATGGGTTCAGGCAGCGGCAGGGAACGCACCGCCACCGTGGGCCCGTCGATGGCGGGAATATGTTCGGCCAGCCAGGGCGGCAACTGGTCGATGGTCGTCAGGATGACGGCGTGGCGTTTGGGGAGTTTCTGCTGCAACAAGGGAAAACGCACGCCGCGCCAGTCAGCCCTGGCCCCCATCCAGGATGCCAGCATGCCAGCGGTTTTCAACCGCTCCAGCCCCGGCTGGGGGCCCAGTTCCATGGGCAGCGTCAGCCGGGTATTGTCTCGCGCATCGAAAAACGGCTCGGGGAAACTGGTCAGGTCACTGGCCAGCGGCAATTGCCCCTTGCTCATCACCAGCGCGCTGTCGGACTGGATTTCCACCCAGATGCTGGAATGCAACGGGTCTTCACAGAATTCCTGGGTGTAATGGCCCACCATCTCGAAGCGTACATGGTTGTAGTCCACCACCAGATCCACCGGTATGGAAAGAATCTGCTGAACCGGGGTACCGGCCCGTTCGGGATCGATGGGCAGCACGCCCACCACTTCCTCGTTCATGTGCACCTTGATGTGGGAAATACGCCCGATCAGTGCCGGCGAGAAGACATAGCGCAACTCCAGACGCAGGTCTTCCACCTGTACATCCTGTCGCACACCAAAGCTGAAACTGCGGCTGGTGTTGTCCCCGCGAATATCCAGGCCCTGGGAAAAACCCATTTCGGCCAGTGTGGTTTTCTCTTGCCAGTGACGACCCAGCACGGCATGGGCAGGCGTCCAGGATTGCTCTCCCTCCTGCAAGCGATTGAGCCAGTCCTGGAAGGTCTCTGCCGTGGCCCATCCGGACCAGAGCAGACTAAGGGCCAACAACCATTTCATGGGTACATCCTTTCATTGTTTACAGGGTAGCGTGGCAACAGCTGCCACAGAAAATGCCGCATGCGCTCCAGGATCGGGAGCTTCTCTGCCAGCAGCGGAAAAATATGGCGCAGCATGGCACCATAACCACGCACGCCCGTGGCAAAGATTTCACCCAGGCTTTCGATGGGGTTATCCGCCTTGCGATCACGGTCGCGCTCCAGCCAGGCATCCGCACGGGAAAAGGTGCAGTGTATCAAGGCTTCTTCCTGCTCCACATTCAGATGATCGAAACGCAGGCCGGCACGGTGACCAAACACATTGGCCACCACCACCGGAAAGACATGGGGCCGGGTGCCGTGGAACAGGGTGATCTCCAGCCGCTGCCCGGGTGAGAGCAGGTTTTTCTCCGGCAGCTCCACGCCGATGCCGCCTTCAGAAACATCCACGGTGCGTGTCTGCACCCGGTGCAGCCCGGGCAGAATCAGGGTAACGGGCACATCCAGCCCCACCCGGTGATTGATCCGAACCTGCCGGGCCTCGGCCGCCACTGCCAGCACGGCTCCCAGAATCAACAGGTTGTACAGGGTCCACAACAGCGTGATGATGACCGTCGGGATTTCACGCGGGTCCCCGGCCTGCAGGCGCCACAGGCCAAAGGCCACGCCCAGCAGATTCAGCAGCAGCACAACCAGATAGGGGCGGGAGATGGTCCAGTCGAAATGCTCCTTCTCCACCAGCCCGCCCTTGGCCGTCACATTGAAACTGCCCTTGCCGGGATCGATGAGCGCCACCGTGGTGGGCCGGGCTATATACCAGGCCAGCGCCGTCTCATAGACCTCCGCCCAGAACGAATGCCGGTATTTGCCCTGAATACGCGAATTGGTGAGATTGGCATGAAAAATATGCGGCACCACATAGAGCACGATGGCCACCGCTGATGCATGGATAAAATAGGCATGCAGCAGCAGAAAGGCCAGTGGCGCGGTGAGAAACACCAGCCGGGGAATGCCATAGAGAAAATGCAGCATGGCATTGCTGTAACAGAGCCGTTGCACCGGATTCAGCCCCTTGCCCAGCATGGGATTGTCAATACGGAATATCTGCGTCATGCCCCGTGCCCAGCGGATGCGCTGGCCCACATGTGCCGACAGGCTTTCGGTGGCCAGCCCTGCCGCCTGTGGCTGGCTGAGATAGGCGGAACGGTAACCCAGCCGGTGCATTTTCAGTGCGGTATGGGCATCCTCGGTGACAGTTTCCACCGCAATGCCACCCACTTCTTCCAGCGGCCCCCGCCGCAGCACGGCACAGGAACCACAGAAAAAGGTGGCATTCCACAGGTCATTGCCATCCTGTACCAGGCCGTAAAACAGCTCGTTTTCATTGGGCACCTGGCCAAAAGTGCCCAGATTGCGCTCGAAGGGATCCGGCGAGAAAAAATGGTGCGGGGTCTGAACCAGTGCCAGCTTGCGGTCCTTGAAAAACCAGCCCATGCTGGTTTGCAGGAAAGAACGGGTGGGAATGTGGTCGCAGTCGAAAATGGCGATGAATTCCCCATGGGTCTTGGTCAGGGCATGGTTCAGATTGCCGGCCTTGGCATGGCGGTTGTCCGGGCGGTCCAGGTAGTGTACACCCACCTTTTCCGCAAACCGGCGAATCTCGTCCCGCTTGCCATCATCGAGAATGTAGATATTCAGTTTGTCCGCCGGCCAATCCATCTGCCGTGCAGCCAGCACGGTGGGCTTGAGCACATGCAGCGGTTCGTTGTAGGTGGGAATATAGACATCCACACTGGGCCACAGGCTTTCATCCTCCGGCAGGGGTACCGGCTCCCGCTGCAAGGGCCAGGCCGTCTGGATGTAACCTAGCAACAACACAAGCCAGGCGTAGGTTTCCACCCCCACCAGAATCAGCCCCAGCATGAGATCCAGTGAATCGTCCCAGTTCAATGTGGTGGTATAGCGCCACCAGAGATAGCGGGTGGAAGCCAACAGGGAAATGGCCATCAATACCAGCGTAGGCAGGCGGCCGGGAATGCGGCGGATCAGCAACGCAGCCAGCAGGAGTGCAAACAGGAGCCAGAGCTGGGTTTCCAGCTCGTACGGAACGGTGACAACCAGTATGGCCCCGGCCAACCCCAGTAACAGCATGGGCCAGCGAAACCAGCGTTGGTCCCATAGCGGATGTTCCACCATTTCCCGCATCACGCTGTGCAGCTTTTTTGCCACCGGGCCGGGATTTTCCGTGGAAAAAACCCTGACCAGCATGCCGATGCTGACATGCTCCAGCCGACGCAGCCATTCTCCTATTCGAGGCCAGGGCTTGCGTGCACCGGGTGGAATGACCAGCAACAGCCACAAGACCTGCACGGGAATCCGGATGACATCCAGCGGGCGTGGATGAAGAATATCCACATGCGGAAACCATTTCCGCCACCAGCGATACATGGCAGCCTGCTGGTGCCAGGGCACCGGCAGGCGAAAAAGCTGCCCCATCAGCCACCAGAGCGGGCCAGGCCAGTGCCGCAAGGCTTCAAGCGACATGTTCCGTCTCCCGCAATTGCGACAGCATCCAGCTGGCCAGCAAGGCAAAATCCTGCGCGGCCTGACTGGCGGGCGCTGCCTGAAACACGGTCTGCTTCCAGGCCAGGCTTTCGGGCACATGGCTGTCCTGCTGAACGGCAACGGGCAAGACTTGCACCGCCGGGCTGGCCATCATCATGTCCTGCAAATCACATTCCAGCGGAGATTCTGCATGCAAGCGGTTAATCAACACCTGCGCACCCGGCAGTGGTTCACGCTGACGCAGACTGGCAAAACAGCCGGGGTCGGGGTTGACCACCAAAAGATGCAGTTCCACCAGATCCTGCAACAACAGGTCCTCGCCAGGCCCCAACGCCGGGCAGTCCACGATACACAGGGTATCTTCCTGCAGTTGCAACTCGGCTGCTTCCTGTCGAATCTGCCGGAACCATTGGCGGAGCACGGAACGGGAATAGCCCTGCTCCGCGAGCGGGTGGGATTCCACGCCAAAGGGAATGAACTGTACACCACTGGCAGATCGATAGGCCGCCTGGTACCAGGGTGTACCCGCTGTCAGGGCGGGCACCAGACCACGCCGAACCTCCCAGGGCATGCCCAGGTAAATGCGTAACAGATTGCCTGGGGAGAGATCCAGCAGCAACACAGAACGCCCCTGGCGGTGACAGGCTTCACCCAGATGCGCGACAGCCGTGGTTGTGCCAACCCCTCCCTTCAGACCCTGAAGGGCGATCCATTTCATGGATCAGAGTGTATCACCGATCTCGGAAAGCAATGGCCAGCGATTGCGGATGGCCTTCAGGTTTTCCCGGCGACGGATCTCGTGATAGTGCAGTGCTTCATGCTGATAGCTGGCCAGCAGATGCTGTACATCATCAGCCTGGTTGTGCACTTGGGACTCGGCGGGTGCAACAGAGACACTGTTCCGCTTTTCCTGGCTTCCTGTTGTCGCGGGGACGAATTCCTGTTCAATTTTTCTGACCAGTGTCACCTTGCAATGCTCCATATAATTTTCAAAAAGTATACATTTTGAAAAAAAACATGGCAAGAGCGTAATCACGAAATTGTGACGATATCGGCGAAATCAAGGTTGCAATGGCATCCAGTCTTCTGCTTCCCGCAGGCGAATCCAGTACTGACCGGCATCTTTCATCACCACGGCAGTGGCGGTTTCGGCCACCGGGCGTGTTTCGCTGAGTGTCTGCACCAGATGGTCGGGACGGTACTGCTGGGGAAGGTACGGGTCCTGCGCCAGTAGTGCGGAAACATACTCCGACAGCGCCAGGTAGGATACCGGCTTGTCCACCACCACGGGAGATGCCGGCCTGGTCAGCTCGGGACCAAACAGGCGAATACCCACCGGTACCCGGGTAATGTCCGGTGTGGGAATCTCACGCATGCCCTGCAACTGAAAACGGCTGCCACGCAAGGCAGCGCCATGCTCGGGTACCATCACCACCAGCACACGCCGGCCCGATTGCTCCAGTTCACGGAAAAACGCGCGGAAATCTCCCATGAGCTTGCCCAGCCTTCTGCCATAACCGGTGACGCTGTCCCGGCTGCGCTGGCCGGACACCACACGGTTTCCATCATGCAGGCTCAGGGTATTGTAGTAGGCCACCACCCTGGGCACAGGCTCTCCTTGCCGTTTCTGCCACCAGGTTTTCAGTACGCTGAAATCATCATGAATGGGAGAGCCATCAAAGGCCCGATAGGCAACCGGCACTTCCTCCAGCGACAGCGGAGCAGCTTCCATGCGATTGCCACGCAATACGCCGATGAAATCATCGAAGTGCCCGTCATGGTTCATCAACAATTCCTTGCGAAAGCCCAGCTCGGCCAGGGCATCAAACAAGTAACAACCCTGCCCCGCCGGCTTGTACAACGCTTCATGGCTGCGCTGGCCACAACTGGCGCGTAGCAGCCGGATGGCAGCCGGGCCACTGTAGGAGGTGGCGCTGTTGAACTGTTTGAAGATGACATCAAAAGCCGGCAAGTCGCCCGCTTTTCCCGCATATTGCATGTCATCCCAGGACAAGGAGCAGACATGCAAGAAGAGCAGATCAAAGGGTGCGGCCTGGCTACCCGGCAGCGGAAAACGTACCTGTCTGCCCTTTTCTTCCCGATAAAAGGCTTGCAAGGTTTCATTCAGGTTCACGGCACTGGCTGTTGAGGCACCTGTGGCTGCCTGGCTGGCAACAGCCGGGGTATTCGTCCGGGCGGAAACCGGCAATGCTTGCCTGCTCGATGGCACGGGGCCAATGGCCAGATACAACAGCAGGGCTGAAACCACCACCCCCAGACGAATGTAACGGCTCAATACCAGATAACCAAAGAACAGCAATACCAGCAGGGCCAGCAGATCCGGGGTGAGGGCACGGCCTGCCAGCTCAAGCAGGTAATCCAGATCAAAGCCAGCCATCAATTGCAGGGATGGCAGCAGTTGAGACCAGGCCGGCAGAAAGCTCTCTGCATGAACCAGCCAGATTGCGGCCGGTATGGCCAGCAAAAGTCGTATCACCCGCTGCCAGCGGTGGGTCAGCGGGTAGGCCAGAAAGGCGACCAAGGCCAGATTGAACCAGGGCCGCAGATGCAGGCTGCCCTGAAAATGCAGCAGCAGCTTGACCAGGAAATACAGGTTCCACGCACCCAGGCCCGGCAGGCCCAGCGGGTCTGCGGCAACAGGCTGCGTAACTTCGGGTTTTTCTTCAGTGCTCGCGTTCATGCGGCTTCTTGTCTGGTTTCATGGGCTTGAGCCAGCGCAATCGCCATACACGACCATGCCCGGCACGCAGAAAGAGGTTCCAGAGCTGCTGCAGCAAAAAAAGCAAAAGCATGCCCACCACCATGCCCGCGGCGAAGGCCAGGTCAATGTCGTTGGGCAAGCTCATTTACGCACCTTTTTTTGTAGCGGCGCAGCCACTGCCGCAACCACCGGTTCCGGGTGAAAAACCCCGCCAATCGATACTTCGTTCTCGTCATTCCGAACCGGTGCTTGCCCGACAATCAACGGGCCATAGTCTGTCCAGCCACCCCGTTCCACATGCTGGCGCAAGTCCTGAACGGCCGTCAGCATGTCCACCGGATCGGTTCTGCGCACCTGGGCAGCAAACAACGTGTCCAGCGGCAACCGTACCACATGGCGCAAGGCGGCATCGATCTGGTCAGCCTGGCAACCATGAAAATACAACCAGATTCGCTCGCGCTCTGCACTCATCACATCGCCACTTCGCTGCATGAGAATGGCCGACAGGGCCTGTTGTGGCTCAATTCCCGGAAGCAGATTCAGCTGCACCAGTGCAGCTTCCAGCTGCCCCTGCTGTGCCTGAAGCAGGCTTTCCAGGTTTTCCACAAACACGGGTAAAGGCAGATAACCCCGGGTATCGAAAGGGCGAAGCGCCCGTAACAATGCAGTCAGTTCTCCAGGATAAAAAGGCGTGTTGCCCAGTGATTCCAGAACCTCCAGCAGGGTCTGGATTCGGGCTGCCGGCAGCTCCACGGGAATCATCAGGTTACAGCCCAGCTTGCGCAACAAGTTCATCTGTGCGTGGCGCAGAACCGCCTTGCGTTCACGCACTACCACGCGGATGCCTTCTCCAAGATGCAGTCGCAAGGCCTGAACCTGGGTGGCCAAGGTTTCAAAGGCACGGTAATCCGAATAATCCAGCAGAAAAGTCGCCGAACTGGCCATGGGCAGTTCGCGCAAAAGGGCCTGATTGTCGACAAAGATCTGCCAGTCTTGCGGTGGCGGGGTCATATCCTCCACAACCGCCCGGGTTGCATAGAATCGCTGTTCATCCAGCCGTTCTGCGACCATGGGCTTTGGTTTGGCCTGTTGCTCTTCCTTCAGTTGCAAATCACCAGCATCGCCTTCCACCAGCCAGCGCATGCCAGTTTGCATGCCGGCAGGGCCATGCCAATGGTAAAGCCGCCACATCCGTGGCCCCAGGGTGGAATCCAGCCGCACCAATCCGCTGAGTAAAGCCGGGGCATTCAATGCCACAGGTTGCTGGACATCCTGCCATCCACGCTGTTGGATCAGCCAAATGGCACACTGCCGCTGCAAGGCCCACTGGCGCATTTGCATGATGGCTTTCACATCCAGCCTGCCCTGTGCATCCAGCAAGCCGGATTGCTGCACTACCATCAACAACAAGTCGGCCTTCCCGGGCAACAGGGCATCCAGCTCCTTGAGCAGGCGATGCATGTCCGGCCGGCCTGGCCTGAGCCCGATCACCGGCAAACGGCCCTGCCGCCAGGCCGCTTGTGCTGCATCATCAAGCAATAACTGGTCGTGAGGCTGCACCAGCACAGGCACACCCTTTTCCAACCGCGCCACCAGGGTATGGGAAATGACAGATTTCAGCAGATGGGGCTGTTCGGCCTGAGTCAGGTACAAACCGCCCGGCAACAGTACGGCCAGGTCTTCAGGCAATCCGGGCAATACGATCTGCGGCAAGTCCAATGGCTCTTCCATGCGCGGGTGAAATAATTCACTGATCATACAGGAGTGAGCGGGTTTCTGTATACTTTCAGCACAGGCTACCTTGAAGTACTGTATCGAACGCAAGCCGAGCCATCCTTTGCATCCACTGTGAGATGGTCAGGTTATCAAGGATGGCTACTCTTCACCTTGCAGCTCAATGGTCCAGTGGATGTTACCTGATCTACTGACCTACCTAAGTGTGGACTTCAGCGGTTCCAGTTCATTTCAGGTCAGGATTGCATTACCATTCACCGAACCCTCTCCCCTGTGCCTAAGATGAAGCTTTCGCTAATTCCCCCTTTAAACTTTCTACCGCTTGAATTGCCATTTCCAGCTCCATTTTTATCTCATGCCTTTCCGTGTTGTAGTGGCTGAAGGCATTCAGCACGAGTGGGCGATAGGTTTTTATGTCATCCCGGATCGATTCCGGCAGATGATCCTTGATCACCTTCCAGAAATCCTCCGTGGTGTAGTCCTTCAGCCGCGACTTGAAGACGACTGGCAGTTTCTTTTCCTCACACTGCTTGCGAATGGCCTTCTCAAAGGCGGAGCGCGCGTAAACCGCGGCAGCCTTGTAATCGCATTGTTCGAGGTGGCGTTTTGCCTTGGCTAACAGATCCTCATGGTCGAATATCAGCGGAATCTCGGTACCGTCTTTGCATATCTGGGCATAGAACTCGAGGGTCTTCCAATTGGGTCGTTGTTCCAGAAAGCCGCGTGCATATTCAAACCAGGGCTTGTCATAAGTGGTTATGAAGACCTGGTAGTCGGGAAATTCGGTTTCAAGGATTTTCAGCAAAGGCAATCGATTGGCAATATCCAGACCGATGAAGATGTCGTCGAGAAACAGTATCTTGCAGGGGATACCCTGTACATGTCGTTTGATCAGTCCAAGGTAGATGGAGATCGCAATAGCTGAAAGACGCGCCTCATTGAGAAACAGATGGGGCTTGTCCACCGGCTTGCCCGCATATTTCAACTCTACGTGCACCTCGGCGCCTTCGATGGCAT